>CAZWHH010000127.1:0-2700 GCA_964633615.1 uncultured Bacteroidales bacterium
TTTTTACTCTTTAAAATGATTTTAAATTTTAACTTTGCATTAAAGATATATTTGAGTTTAAATATAAATAAATCTTACCTTAAATCAAGTCCACTCGTATGGAAAAAAATAATAAAAAACTGAAAAGGCTACCAAGGTGGATGAAGATGGAGATGCCTAAAGGTGAAACCTATTCCAGACTTAAAAACAGGGTACTGGAAAACAACTTGCATACGATCTGCACAAGTGGCAAATGCCCGAATATAGGTGAATGCTGGAACAGAGGCACAGCCACTTTCATGATTTTGGGAGATATTTGTACAAGATCATGCAAGTTTTGCGGCGTTCAAACAGGGAAACCCCTGCCAGTTGATAAAAATGAACCGGAAAAAGTGGCCAGGACCATTGAAATCATGGGGATTAAACACGCAGTTATCACCTCGGTGGACAGAGATGACCTGGAAGACGGCGGGGCTGGAATATGGGCTGAAACCATACAAAAGATCAAGAAAAGAAACCACATAACAGTGGAAGGACTGATCCCTGATTTTGACGGAAACCGGAATTTAATCGACAAGGTAATTATGGCCAAACCTGAAGTAATTTCGCATAATTTAGAAACTGTAAGAAGACTGACTCCTCAAATAAGAAGCAGAGCAGAGTACGACAAAAGTTTGAGAGTGCTTCAACACATTGCCTCATCAGGAATTATAGCCAAATCCGGAATTATGCTGGGACTTGGTGAAAAGGAGCAGGAAATTTTTGAAACCATGGATGACCTTCTCTCAGTAGGTTGTAAAATTCTTACACTGGGCCAATATTTACAACCGGGTCCCGATAATCATCCGGTAATAAAATTTATAGAACCGGAAAAATTTAAATACTACGAAAAAATAGGCCTGGAAAAAGGTTTCCAATTTGTTGAAAGCAGTCCCCTGGTCAGATCTTCCTACCATGCGGAAAAGCATGTAAAAGCATAAGATAAATATGAAAAAAATTAAGGTTAAATATGAGGATTTAGGGATCATCGACTACAAAAAGGCCTGGGATTACCAGGAAGAAAAGTTCGATGAGATAGTAGAAGCGAAGAAAAAGAACTTCGAAACAAATAATTATTTATTGTTTTGTGAACACCCCCATGTATACACCTTAGGAAAAAGCGGGGAACAAAATAACCTGCTGATCAGTGATGAATTTCTAAAAAAAATCAATGCCACTTATTATAAAATTAATCGGGGAGGAGATATTACCTATCATGGTCCCGGCCAGATTGTGGGATACCCAATCCTCAACCTGGAAACACTGAACATTGGCATAAAAGAATATATCCATAAACTGGAAGAAGCAATTATAAAAACGCTTAAAGCATACCATCTTGAGACGGAAAGACTTGATGGAGCAACAGGTGTATGGATTGATACCAATAAACCCGGAGAGGCAAGAAAAATTTGTGCAATAGGAGTTCGGGCAAGCAAGTTCGTTACCATGCACGGGTTTGCTTTTAATGTTAAAACAGACCTGAATTATTTTAGTTATATCAATCCCTGCGGTTTTACTGATAAAGGGGTTACCTCACTGGAAAAAGAATTAGGGAAAGAAATCGATTTTGAAGAAACAAAATCAATATTAAGAAAAAATATTTACGATATTTTTCAAATAGATTTTATAGAATAAATTAAGGCCAATGCAATTATGCACAAAAAATGGGTATTAAAGAAAGAACCGGATCCGGAAACCGAAACGAAACTTGCAGATGAATTAAACATCAGCAGGCTTCTTTCCCGTCTTTTGTTGCAACGAGGCATTTCTTCCTTTAAAAAAGCCAAAGATTTTTTCAGGCCTGCCCTGGAAAGCCTGCATGATCCTTTTAAAATGAAAGACATGAATCGTGCCGTCGAACGCATTGAAGAGGCCATCCAGAATAATCAGAAAATTATGATATACGGCGACTATGATGTAGACGGCACTACCTCTGTAGCTATGGTCTATTCTTTTCTGAAAAAATTTTACAACAACATTGATTATTATATTCCCGACAGATACGAAGAAGGATATGGAGTATCTTACAAAGGAATCAACTATGCCCGGGAGAACAATATTGCCCTGATTATAACCCTCGATTGTGGAATCAAAGCCATCAAAAAAGTAGATTATGCTGCCAAAAACCACATCGACGTGATCATCTGCGATCATCACACACCTGAGAAGCAACTACCCAACGCCATAGCCGTTCTTGACCCTAAAAGACCTGATGATAAATATCCTTTTAAAGATTTAAGCGGATGCGGAGTGGGATTCAAACTGCTTCAGGCCTATGCTGCGACCAATAACATAAGTTTGAAAGAGCTTTACCCTTTTCTCGATCTGGTAGCCGTTAGCATTGCTTCCGATATTGTACCGATCGTGGGAGAAAACAGAATACTCGCGCATTATGGATTAAAGCAGCTCAATGAAGATCCGCGCACAGGACTGAAAGCCATCATTAAAGTATCGAGTCTGAACAGCAAGCGAAAAAAGATTGTAGTGGAAGACGTGGTGTTCAGAATTGGTCCGAGGATAAATGCCACAGGACGAATTGAGTCAGCCAGGAGTGCGGTGGAACTGCTCATCACCACCAATCAGCAAAAAGCGGATAAAATGGCAACCAAAGTGAACTCCTGTAATGATGCCAGGAAAAATATCGACCGGAATATCACCCAGGATGCCATAAGAATGACATCC
>CAZWHH010000127.1:2800-7038 GCA_964633615.1 uncultured Bacteroidales bacterium
TGCCAGGAAAAATATCGACCGGAATATCACCCAGGATGCCATAAGAATGACATCCAGCGAGCCGGGGATCCAGGAAAAAAAATCAACAGTCCTTTTTAATCCCAACTGGCATAAAGGAGTGGTCGGTATCGTAGCTTCCAGGATGATCGAAATTTATTACCGCCCAACTGTCATCCTCACCGCTTCAAATGGTATGGCAACAGGCTCTGCACGATCTATCCCGGGATTCGATGTTTATAAAGCCCTTGAAAATTGCAGCGACCTGCTTGAGAACTTTGGAGGACATACCTACGCCGCGGGGCTTACACTTGATATTAACAATATTGAACCCTTTAAAGAACGATTTGAAAATATTGCGGAAAATTTAATCACCGAAGAACAGCTAATCCCGCATATTGAAATTGATGCTAAACTCGATTTTGACGAAATCACGCCTAAATTTTTTAAAATTCTCAGTCAGTTTCAGCCATTTGGACCACAAAACCTTGCCCCAATCTTCGTTGCCAGAAATGTGAAGGATACCGGAAATGCAAGGCTGGTTGGGTCCAGTAAAGAACACGTAAAGCTGAATCTCTTGCAGGTAAACGGAAGCAAACAGGAATTTCCAGCCATTGCCTTCCAGCAAGCCAACCATTATAAAGCCATTCACAATAATGAACCTTTTGATATCTGCTTCTCTGTTGAAGAAAATAATTTCAGAGGTGAAAAAACGCTTCAGCTAAATATCAAAGACATCAAAAAAAGGGAAACTACCACTTAAGGCGGAGCTGCATTTTTATTCTCGTTTTGGTATAGCCGTCTATTTGACTTAAACCGGTTCCAATCGATTCTTTATCTAAAAAACAGGTTCTGCCAAATTTTAAATATAAGGTGAAAAAATCCTGCGAATATTTTAGGTTCATATAATACCTGAAACCCCTGAAATAATAGGCCGGAATGCTAAAATTATATAAAAGATCCTGTTCATAAGCATAAAGCCTTGAATGATAGCTGTCCGTATCAAAAATTCCATAACGAGCATCTACCTGTAATGGCCACTTTTTCAACTTAAATGAAAGATCCTGGTAAATCAGGAGCCCTTGTTCATATTCCTTATTTCGTGTGAAACATTCGGTAAAGGAAATTCTGTTCTGCAAACTGATATAATCCGAAAAATTGTATCGTACATTCAGGCGCATCTTATACTGCTTTTCATTGATTAATTGGGAGAGTAGAGATTCATTATCCATATCATTGCTTCCCTCCTGGCTGTATTGATAGCGAAAATTAAACTGAAAATTCTCCTTCACTGGAAAATCCACATTTACCAGGCTACTCCATCCTTCAGAAGGAGCATCGGTCAGATAGTTCAACCACGAATGCCGGTAACCATCCAGGTAAGCACTGGAAGTAAGCCAGGGAAATATTTCCATCTTAACCCCCAGGTAAACCCCGGTTTCATTTTGAGCATGTGAAGATTCCGAAAAAGGAGCCGCGTACAAAGACTGATACGCAAGATGATAGTTCCTGAAGAGTAAAGCCGTTCCTACCCTCTCCGATAATCGGGCTTGTACACCATGAAGAAACGCCATTTTCCATCGATCGGAAGTGGCAAACTCTCCGAAAAACAGGTACCGCTTGAAAGAGTATTTATAATCCAACCCCATGCTAAAATTTTCTGAGCCCGAAAACCGGAAATATCTGTACGGTTCAGCATCATTTTCCAGTTTCCCCTCAAAAAGTGAATATACAGCGGACAGACCCAATTGAAAATGATTCTCTCTGAAACTTATATTTCCTCCCATGACCTGTTCATTCAGGATACGTTCATCATTAATTTCACTATTTAAGCGATGGTAACCGGTTTGCTGAAATGAACTAAAGATCAAATCTCCTTCTTGCTGAGCAACTAAGTTGGCATCTCTGTTTTTATTAGAGTAAAAAAATGAATAATCTGTGTTGCGGTGACTAATTGTCAAGGCAGCGCCTCTGAAAAACCGGTTTTCATCCGAGGAAGAATACTTCTTAACCGGCCTCTCTTTTCGCATAATATTCAACACATAAGGTGACTTATCAAAGTTCATGCTGCTCCATGCGGTTAAACCCTGTCCGAAATTAATCCGGTAATCTCCAAGAGCCAGCGTTTTGAGCCATGAATCGCCCTGGTACAAAAAATGAAAAGAATAAAAGTCAAATCCATAATAATTAGAACCGGTAAAAAATTCTTCTCCTTGATCTTTTTCCGCGGTAAAACCTAAAAATAATCTTCGGCTTAAATGATATTTATATTGAGTATACAGTTTGTAGGGGTCTCCCGGATAAAAATTTCCCTGCTCAGGATGTTCTTCCTTATTCAAATAACCTTTTTGGGTTTCCAGCAGACGCTCCGCCCTGAATAAGAGCTGATGAGAACCATACTTTATCAGCCCGGCAGGTTTCAGCTCACTCAAACGACGTTCTGTTCTTAAATTTTCAAGACTGACCTTTACAAAAGGTTTGAGCCGGGAAACCAATTCCCTGCTAAAACCAAAAACAAGTTGCATTTCATAAACAGATTGTAATTTGCCGTTTTTCCTGATGTAATCACGCAGACTCTTTATCTGGAATGTGTTCAGCAAGTGCAGATCCGCCAGTTCATCCTCTGTTGCTATATTCAAATCAATCCGGTGTTCTGAATAATAAAACAATTTCTCTGTTATTTCCTCAATGGCAGGATAATAATCATCTTCTTCCACAAGAACCCCGGTCAGATCTTCAATTATTTTACGTATATCAGGATTCTGCCCTCGTAAATCACACGAAAACACGATAAAAAATAAACATATCGCCGGTATTCCAAAAATCCTCATTCAGCTATAAATCTATTTGCATTGATATATGTGGCACATAGCCAAGCACCTGGTGCCTGAAAAAAGCTATATCCCCTTTAATATCTGCCAGTTGATAACCCAAACCAAAAGAAAAAATCAAGGGTTGAATTATAACCCCTGTACGCAAATGAAAGTCCTCAAAAACAGAGTATTCAATACCACTTCTGAGTACTGCCGGGCCTTCAATATCTTTTTCAAGTTCCATTGTAAGCATAACCTGGTGATCAAAAGAATAACCACAGCCAAACCGGAACACTGACGGCAAAAGAGCCTCTCCTGTATTGTAAAAGCTATTGGCCGGATTAAAGGCATGGGCTCCTATAAATAAATTGTCAACAGGTTCATACATCATTCCCGCTTCAAAAGTTACCTGTGATAAGTTATTCGTGATTCCCTGCACATGAGAAGAATAATAATCAATCTGAACCCCCAGGGAGAAATGTTCAGCCAGCATTTTCCCAAAACCCAGTCCCACTTTTAATTCATTATATTTTGAATAACCAAAATAAGTGCCACTCAACGCGAAAGTTCCCGTGGATACAGGATAAGCAAAAGCAACAGACTGATAACTCATCTCTTTTATCATTCCCATGTTGTGGTACATTCCTGCTGACATCCGATTGATATAAGCCAACCCACCCTGATTGTGAAAAACCGACCAAAAATCAGGCAGCATCACGGTGGCATATGCCAAACCGGCAGACCTTGCGCCTACAGGGTGATCTTTATCAGCACTAAAAACAGGAGTGATACACAATACCATTAATAAGGCTATAACAGCTCTTCTCATTTGGATAAATATTATTCATTGCCTTTTATCTGCATGTTGCAGATGAGGATTTTTATTATGCAGTTCTGAAAAATTCGGTTGTTGAAGATAAGAATAAAATGCGTCAGTAGCAAAAATTGCAGTAAAATAATCCATTGAAACCCTCATCTGCAACATGCAGATAAAAGGCAATGAATATAGCATGAGGGTTACATGGGATGCAGTTTCAAAAAATGTAGACTTTGGTAGAAATAAATCTCAGAATATCAAATTAATAATATAACTCTATACGAATGAAATTGATACCTCATACTTCAGAAACTCTGATATACCAATAGAAAAAGATAAGACCACTGCTTGTAAAAATGTATGAAAAAATTTATCATTCACCAGGCAAAGAAAAAGTGATTGAACCTTCTGAATTTACTGATTTATATACTCCCGCTCACTAAACATGACATGTCTCATTCTAAATTCTTTATAAAAAATGTATATTTGACCTCTCTGATTTTTAATCAAAAAAATAATGAACAAGACATACCTGATCATTCTTATTCTTCCTGTACTTTTTACGTTTTGTACCGGAAAAAAAGACCTGAAAGAAGAAAAACAAAAACTGC
>CAZWHH010000128.1:0-7003 GCA_964633615.1 uncultured Bacteroidales bacterium
AACTGCCATGATAAGAATAAAATTTCGATTGAGTAAGATATTTAATACATTAGTCATTATATTTGTGTTTTTAATCATTATTAAGGACATCAATCTCCCGATATGCAAGGAAAAATTTACTTAATACCCAATACCCTTGGCGATTGCTCAATAGATGCAGCAATCCCTCATGAGGTAAAATTCCTTGCCTCAAAAATAAGATATTTTATTGTTGAAAATGAAAGAACAGTCAGGCGATATTTAAAAAAGATCGACAAATCAATAGATATTGATGCCCTTCAATTTTTTCTTTTAAATAAACATACTGAAAAGAAAGACCTGACAGATTTTATAAAACCTGCTCTTGAAGGGAACGACATTGGCATAATCTCTGAAGCCGGAATTCCGTGTATAGCTGACCCTGGAAGTGAAATTGTTCTTTTAGCTCACAAAAAGAATATTCCAGTTGTACCTTTGGTGGGACCTTCATCCATTTTTTTGGCATTAATGGCATCGGGTTTGAACGGACAAAATTTTGCATTTAACGGATATTTGCCCATTGAATCCAATCAACGAATAAAAAAGTTAAAGGAATTGGAAAAGAGATCTCTATACGAAGATCAAACCCAAATTTTCATGGAAACCCCTTACAGAAATAACCAGCTTAATCAGGATATTTTCAAAGCCTGTAATGACAACACTTTGCTCTGTATCGCTTCTAATATTACTACTCCGGACGAAAATATTAAAACAAGATCCGTTTCTGAATGGGAAAAAAATCCGCCTGATCTGCATAAAATTCCCTGTATTTTTATACTAAAACAAAGTAAAAGAAAATAATAGGAAGATATGCTTTCTCGCCTTCAGGAATACCGTTTTTCATATCTATTTTTTATATATATTAGCGAACAATATTTTTCATGGTATTTTATTGTTTGCTTTTAACTAATAGCTTATGAACTTCAGAAAAAAAATCAGGAAAAGTTTCCTCGTATTCTTCCTGTTACTTTCTACGGGGATCATCCATGTATCTGCCCAATTAACAGTCAGTTCACATACCCCGGGACAAAATCAATTAAATTGTGACACAAACACCCATATTACAGTAACTTTTAGTGACGCGATATCTGATACCGCCGTCAACACCAATAATTTTAACATAAATGGCACGGTTCACGGAAGAATTCCGGGGATTTTCTCAGGAGGAGAAACAAAAACTATTACTTTTGTACCAGGCATCAAACTCAGTCCGGGAGAAATAGTAAATATAACACTCACCAAAGGCATAAACGATATAAACAACAATCCGCTTCAGGAAGAATATAATTTTCATTTTATAGTGAAATCCGGCAGTGCCGACACTTATTTTATTGAGTATATCATCAGCGATACCTCGGCAGGAGCTCAACATGTACATGCATCAGATATTGATAGGGATGGCGATATGGATGTGCTCTCCGCTGCTTACAGTGATCAAAAGTTTTCGTGGTATGAAAATGAAGGCAATCAAAACTTCACAGAACATATACTGACAAATTCTGCCGATGGGGCTTCAGGCATTTATTCGGCAGACATTGATGGAGATGGAGATATAGATATTCTCACCTCCTCTGGTTATATGGATAATACAATTGCCTGGTATGAAAATGACGGAGCCTCTAACTTTACAGAAAAAATAATTTCTTCATCTGCTTATAGTGCCAATCGTATAATTGCATCGGATGTTAATGGGGATGGCCACATGGATGCCCTCTCATCAATGAATTATACAGAATGGTATAAAAACAACGGGAGCCAAAATTTTAGTACGACTCAGTTCACTCCTCCTGACTTTCCGGATGGCTACTATGGCAATGAAAGTGTCCACTCACTGGATATGGACAAAGATGGCGACATTGATATCATTTCTGTGTATGGCAGTGACAGTTTAATTATCTGGTATGAAAACGATGGCAGCGAAAACTTTACAGAGCAGGTACTAAGTAATGATCAATATGGTGCCAAAAGCATATATCCCATAGATCTGGACGGGGACAGCGATATTGATATATTGGTTTCAAATGATTATACAGACCAGATTTCCTGGTATGAAAATGACGGAAGCCAAAACTTTACACAAAATATTATTTATACCGGATATACTCCACATAAAATTCATGCAGCCGATCTTAATGGTGATGGCAATATGGACATTATAGCGTCTTTCTATACCGGAGACAATAAAATATTTTGGTTTGAAAATGATGGCAGTCAGAATTTTACCCAAAAAACGGTAGCTTCATACATAAGTATGCCTCAAAATGTTTATACAGTTGATATGGATAACGACGGTGATCTTGATGTATTATCGGCTTCTTACAATCAAGGACAGGTAGTTTGGTATGAAAATACCTCACCTCCCCCACCTTCAATTGAAACACAGCCTACTGATAACGAAGTATGCGAAGGTACAAATACCTCATTTAGTATTGTAGCTTCAGGAAATGAGCCTATTACTTATCAATGGCAAATAAACACAGGAACAGGCTTTGCTACTATTCAGAACAACGAAATTTATTCCGGTGCAACAACCAATAACCTGGTAATTTCATCCGTTTCTTCTTCTATGGATGGTTCCTTATATCGCTGTTCAGCATCAAATGGAGGAGGTACAAATCATAGTGAACAGGCTTCCCTCTTGATAAAAAGCAATACAACAATAACTATGGAACCAGAATCAAGTATAAATGTCTGTGAAAATACCAGCAACATTACAATAAAAATATCGGCAGAGAGTTCCAACCTCTCCTATCAGTGGTACAAAGGGCTAAATGCTATAACAGGCGAGACTGACACAAGTTTAACAATTATTCCTGATATCTTAAATTCAGGGAATTACTATTGTTTTGTTTCCGGGGATTGTGGAGGAGTAACCTCTGATGTTTCAAATGTCGTAATTGATACAAACACCACTCTCCTTGCGCAACCTGAATCAACTGTGCAGGCATGTGAAAACGGTGCAGACATTAGTTTGGCAATCTCTGCTGAAGGAACCAATTTAAATTACCAGTGGTTTAAGGATGGAAATTCTATTTCTCAGGCAACAGAACCCACCTTAATAGTATCACCTGGTTTTGAGAACACTGGTTTTTATTACTGTGAGATTACCGGAAATTGTGGAACGATTGCCTCTGATAATATTTCTCTCATTATTGACACTACAACAATTATCTTGACACATCCAGTCTCACAAGAAAATATTGACGAATCATCTGAAGTGACCTTTTCTGTTCAGGCTGATGGAACCAACCTCCGTTATCAATGGCGAAAGGATGAAGTTGATTTGTCTGACGATGGAAATATCAGTGGGAGTCTTACAAGCCAGTTATCTGTTTCTGATGTTTCACTGGCAGATGAAGGGGCTTACGATTGCATTATAACAGGCAATTGCGGAGAAATTACGAGCAATGATGCCATTCTTACATTGGCCTCAGAAACGGCTATTTTATCTTCTGAGAGAGACATTACAGTCTTTCCAAATCCCTCTGAAGGCATATTTACCATAAAAAATGCTCAGGGTTATTTGCTAACCATAATTGATTTGACTGGAAAAGTATGCTACAAAAAAAATGTAACAAACCAAACAGATAATATTAATCTAAAGGAAAGAATTAAAGACGGAAATTATTTCATAAAATTAGAAAAAGAGTACCATACAGTTGTTAGGAAAATTCTTATAAAATAAAACTATAAATACAATAGGATTAGTCACGAAAACCCTTACTCTTCAGAAGTATATTCTCTGCATTGCTTCCTTCATTAAACAATAAATCAATAATGCTCAAATTGGGAACAAAACCGAATTTATCTCCAAACACCTGGTAATAAAAATGCGGGTTGAAATCTTGATCTCTCTTTTGCATTCTCTTTTTGGGATGTATTGTTTCCCTGAAATCAGTCATACAATCCGGAGCGTTGCCGGTATAGCTGGTGCTTAATGCCAGTTCAGTTTCAATCTCTAACTGATGGAGAATAAACTGTTGTATTTCCATATTAAAATCTAATAGAAACTGATACTTTTTTTCATAGAAAACCTGAAAATCATCCATGAAAAATTCAAAGAAAGGAGATGAGCTATAGGCTGACTCGATAGAGGTCCAGTGCTGATTCTGCCAATTCAGTGAATTATCAATCTTAATATCTTTTGTTTTAACCTTTGGCTGATCTTTTGTTACCGGGATGGTTAGAGAGAGTATTCCATTAGCTGCCAGGATAATGCATCTGTTTCGGTAACTTTGTTTCTGAAAATTCTCTTCTGCTTCAATGAATACCTTTTTATACTTCATCAGTTTAGTATAATACTGAACAGGACCCAAGTAGGCAGTTGATAACAAAGCTGTTGTTTTAACCTCCATAGATTATAACTAACCCGTTTCTTATAGCCATTAATCAGATTTTTACCCAAATTGAGCGATTCCGCTCAACTGAAAAAGATAAAAACAGGAGGATTCGTTATAAGTAATGATTAATGATTAATTTTTAACCACGTTAAACATTCTGTTCCACCTTATTTTATCAAACATCCTTCCAAACTTATTTATTGACAACCATATAAATACAGGTTTTCCTACCACATGATTTTCCGGCACGAATCCCCAGTATCTTGAATCTGCTGAATGATGTCTGTTATCTCCCATCATGAAATAATAGTCCATTTTGAAAGTGTATTTAGAGGTAGGTTCTCCATTGATATAGATGGTATTGTTTTCTATTCGCAGCTCGTTTCCTTCATAAATATCGATAATCCGTTCATAAAGAAGGATATTCTTTGTATCTAACTCAATAGTTTTGCCCTTTTCAGGAACATATAAAGGCCCGAAATTATCCTCAGTCCATTTGTAAGTAGAATCAAACGGAAAAATCAGATGATTCACCTGGTAAGGATTGTCCTCCTCAAATTTTTTCACATTCTGTACATTCGTAAAATTTTTTATCTTTCTCTTGTTCTTTTCAGTTAGGGGAATGCGATAAGTTGAACTCGGCGCAATGTAATGCCTGTCGGTAGGATTAATACCCAGCCTCCGGAAAAGAATTGAATTAATTTTTGTTTCGTCTGTTTTAACCAGGTAGTCATACTGCAAACCCTCAAAATGGGGCTGTTCTCTCCCATTGATATAAACCTGTCCATGTTCAATTTCCAAAGAATCACCGGCAATTGCAACACATCTTTTAATATAATTGGTTCTTTTATCCACAGGCCTTGATGTAACATCAAATTGATTTTTAATCATATTCCTCGCCCTGCTCACATATATATTAAAAGGTTGAATGGGCTTTCCGCTTCGAATATCCCGTTTTCTTAAATCATCAGCCGTCTGCCTCACAATAGCATAGTAATCCTGATCAGCCCTTTGCAACATCACGGTATCGCCTGCAGGAAAATTGAAAACTACAATATCATTTCGTTCCACGTCTCCAAAACCAGCCAATCTTTTATAAGGCCATTTAACCCATTCCGCATAAGATTTCGTTTTCTCTGTTAACGGCATGGTATTATGTGCAAAAGGAAAAGATATCGGGGTATTGGGCATCTTGGGACCATAACTCACTTTACTGACAAATAAATAATCGCCTGCCAATAAGGTTTTTTCCATTGAAGAGGTAGGTATTGTATAAGCTTCAATAAAAAATAAACGAATCAATGAAGCGGCTATTACGGCAAAAATGAGGGCATCTACCCATTCAATTACTTTTCCGGGCTTCTTTCCTCTTTTTTTCCAAAAGGTCCAATTGACTTTTTTCGTGATATAAATATCAAAAATAACAGGTAAACCAAGCAACAGCCAATAATTTCCTATCCAGATTACCCATAATATAAAAATGGTTGAAACGAGGCCAAGCTTAAAAAAACGATTTTTAAAAAATTCTTTGAGAGTCATATTATTTAAGTATTAAGTAAATCATCCATAGAGAACATTCCACTCTTGTTATAAATATATTCGGCAGCCACTATCGCTCCCAGGGCAAAACCTTTTCGGCTTTTGGCTGAATGTTTAATTTCAATAGTATCAAATTCAGATTCATACGTCACTTTATGAATGCCCGGAATTTCATTTTTCCTGATAGATTTCACGGGAATGGCTTCTTCCGAATCGGTTGATTCTTCCTTCCACTCATTTATTCTATTCATTTCTTCAATAATGGATTCAGCAATGGTTACCGCAGTTCCGCTGGGAGCATCCAGTTTGTGTTTATGATGTGTTTCCTCGATACTCACCTGATAATTTGAATATTGGTCCATCATTTTAGCCAGATGTCTGTTTACATTGAATAAAAGATTCACTCCAATACTAAAATTTGAAGCGTAAAAAAAGGAGCTTTCATTTTCCAGGCAGTACTTACGAATATCATAAAATTTGTCAAGCCACCCGGTAGTTCCGGAAACTACAGGTACATTATTTTTCATACATTTCATGATATTATCATAAGCAGCATCAGGTACTGAAAATTCAATAGCCACATCGGCTTTTTTCAAATTTTCAGGAGAAAAATCATCCTGATTATCATTATCGATTGTTAAAAATACATTGTGTTGTCTTTCTTCGGCGACTTGCTTAATTTCATGTCCCATTCTGCCAAAACCAATTAAAAGAATATTCAATGATTTCATAATTATCTGACTTTAAAATTTTGGAGACTGCTAAATTAAAATTTTTTGCCCACAATACCGTGTTAAAAAAAATTAAAAAAGGGAAGCGTTACGGCCTCCCTTTCTAAATAAATTATATAAAAACTTATTTTACTTTTTTTACGACAGCCTCAAAAGCCTTTGGGTGATTCATTGCTAAATCAGCCAGCACCTTACGGTTTAGTTCAATTCCTTTATTGTGCACTTTCCCCATAAATTCGGAATAAGACATTCCGTTTTGTCTTGCTGCAGCATTAATTCTCTGAATCCACAACTTTCTAAAATTTCCTTTTTTCCTTTTTCTGTCTCTGTATGAGTAAAGAAGTCCCTTCTCTACTGCATTTTTGGCTACTGTGT
>CAZWHH010000129.1:0-6957 GCA_964633615.1 uncultured Bacteroidales bacterium
ACTGAATGGACAAAGTTACACAAATACTTGAAAAATATCCTTTTGCTAAAAGAGACCACCTTATCTCATTGTTACAGGAGATACAGGAAGATGCGGGGTATCTGGACGAGGCAGTGATCAGAAAGGTGGGAAATCATTTGAATATGCCGGCCAGTAAGATTTATAGCCTGGCTACCTTTTATGGTTATTTCAGGTTTCAACCCAGGGGAAAATATCACATTCGAATGTGCAGGGGCACTTCTTGTCAATTAAAAGGGAGTGAATCCTTACTGAAAAGCGTGGAAAAGAAACTAAAGCTTCAACATGGGCAAACCTCCCTGGATGGAGAATTTAGTCTGGAAATTGTTTCCTGTATGGGCGGTTGTCCCTTTGGTCCGGTGGTGTCGGTTAATAATAAATACTATCAGGAGGTGGATCCGGACAAGCTAGAGGATATAATTGATTTTTATTTGGAAAGTGAATCGTAAATTTTATGGCTAAAGAAACAAACATTGATCAGGAATCATTTATTAAAGAGTATTTGACAACCCTTAACATCGAAGATCTTGACCCTGAATCCCTGAATTTATTAAAGGGTCTGCGTCGGGAATCGGTTTCACTGCCTGTGATTTCCGTCTCATTAACATCCGCTGGAATTATTGCAGGAGCGAGGGAAACTTATGAGGCCATCAATGAATATACACATGAACGAGAAATTGAAGCTGCTGTTATACCAGTGGGTTCAATGGGACTGGTTTCGGCCGAGCCTGTGATGGATATTCAGCTTCCCGGAAAGGCAAGGCTTACTTTCATTAATGTATTGCCTGAAAATGTGAATGAAATACTGGATGCGGTCTTTAATAATATTATACCTGAAGAATATGTACTTGGACAGCATAGAAGTGAGTTTCTTGAACCCTGGGAAGGTGTTAGGCAAGTTTCCGAACATCCGTTTTTTGCCGATCAGCAGCGTGTGATTTTGAAAAATTGTGGATTAATTGATCCTACTTCTGCAGAAGAATATATCTCTCATAATGGCTATAAGGATTTTTTGAATGTAATCAATAGTTATACCCCTGAAGAGGTTTGTAATATAATTGAAAAAAGCGGTTTAAGAGGAAGGGGAGGGGAAGGCTACCCCACGGCGCTAAAATGGAAAAATGCTTTATTGACGCCTGCAGAACAACGATACCTGGTATGCAATGCAGGGGAAAGCGATCCGGGTGCTTATATGGAAAGAATGATCATGGAAAGTGATCCTTATGGGGTGATTGAATCGGTAGCTATTGCTGCTTATGCTATAGGAGCGCAAAAAGCATATATTTACCTGCCCTGCGAATATGAACTCGCCTGTCAAAGGTTGGCCGGGGCCCTGACAGATTCCAAAGCACTGGGTATATTGGGAAATGATGTTTTCAGAAGTGGTTTTAATCTGAATATTGAAATTCACAAAGGAGCCGGTGCTTATGTATGTGGAGAGGAAACAGCTCTGATTGCAAGCCTTGAAGGGAAAAGAGGAATGCCAAGAACTAAGCCGCCGTATCCAACGAAATATGGGCTTAATGGAAGACCTACTGTGGTTAATAATGTGGAAACGTTATTGAACCTACCTTCGATTATAAGAAATGGATATAAATGGTACAAAGAGACAGGCACCGAAAGTACCAGCGGAACAAAAGTTTTTTCTACCTCAGGGAAAGTGGAGAGATCAGGAATGATTGAGATCGCAATGGGAACTCCGGTGAGAGAGATAGTATATAAAATATGCGGTGGAATTCCTGATAATAAGGAGCTTAAAGGAGTACTAATAGGCGGACCGGCAGGTGGAGTGATTACTTATGAACATATAGATATGGGGATCGACTATGAGAATGTGAAAAACATTGGAGGTGCACTGGGTTCAGGTGGTTTGATTATAATGGATGAGGATACCTGTATAGTAAATACGGTGAAGTACTACATGGATTTTCTCCGCCATGAAAGCTGCGGGAAATGTATTCCCTGCCGTGAAGGGATCAGGAGAATGTATGAGATCCTTGATAATATTACCACCCGTCCGGAAGAAAACGAACACTCACATAAAACCTTAGAACGTTTTAAAGGAGCTATGCATCTGGAAAAACTGGCAGAGGTAATAAAAGATACTTCTTTATGTGGACTGGGTCAGCGATCCGCGAATCCTGTATTGTCATCTCTGAAATTTTTCCGGGAAGAATATGATGAACAT
Source organism: uncultured Bacteroidales bacterium (assembly GCA_964633615.1). Lineage (GTDB taxonomy): Bacteria > Bacteroidota > Bacteroidia > Bacteroidales > UBA12077 > JAGXLC01. The sequence goes on from CAZWHH010000129.1 coordinate 2,207, forward strand.
ATATTTGAAAGAAAATGTAAGGCAGGAATATGCCAGGAATTAAGGACTTTTTACATTGATGTGGATAAATGCACCGGTTGTACGATTTGTGCTAAGAAATGCCCTGCCGATGCCATAGTTGGAACTCCTAAAAGCGCCCATTTTATTGTGCAGGAAAAATGTATCGGATGTGGAATTTGTTATGATGCCTGTAAATTTGGAGCTATAATCAGTAAATAATATTGGAAAAGATCGTCTTATGGAAGTGGCAATACAAGTAAACAATAAAACATTAAAAGCCGGAAAAGATACGACAATTCTGGAGGCGCTAAGAGAGAACGGGATTCAGATTCCCACACTTTGCAGACTCGAAAATTTTACGCCAACAGGCGCTTGTCGGCTATGTGTTGTTGAAGTGGAAGGAGTAGATAAACTTGTAACAGCCTGTTCGCAACCAGTTGAACAGGGTATGTCGATAAAAACTCATTCACAGCGTGTGATTGAAGCACGGAAAATGATTGTTGAACTGCTGTTGTCTAACCATCCGGATGACTGCCTGTATTGTGAAAATAATGGCAATTGTGAATTGCAGAAGTTGGCCCGGGACCTTAATATAAGAGATCGAAGAATATCCGGAGGTAAAATGCAGGCAAAACTTGACCTGTCAAGTCCGGGCATTGTTTTTGATCGTGCAAAATGTATATTGTGCGGAAGATGTGTAAGAATTTGTGAGGAGATTGTTAATGTATCAACACTTGATTTCGTGTCGAGAGGGAATGATACATCCATCGGAACTGCCCTGGGAAAAGATTTGAATTTTTCCAGTTGTATACAATGCGGGCAATGCGTCCTCTCCTGTCCAACAGGCGCTATCCATGAAAAAACCTACTTTGATGTGGTACAGGAATCACTTAATAACCCTGATGTTAAGGTGGTTGCACATTATTCCCCTTCAGTGGCTGTTACCCTGGCAGAGGAATTTGGAATTCGTTCCGGAAAAGATATCTCAGGGTTATTGAATTCAGCCCTTAGAAAAATGGGCTTTGAAAAAATATTCGAAGGCAACTTCGGCGCCGACCTTCATATAATGGAGGAAGCAGCTCTGCTTGAACAAAGAATGGAAGAAGGGGAGGATCTGCCATTGATAAGCAGTTCCTGTTCGGCTTTTATAAAATACATGGAACAATTTCACCCGGATATGCTCCATCACCTCTCTACCGTAAAATCACCCGAGCAAATTACCGGGGCCGTAATTAAACAATACTGTGTTGAGAGTAAGGAAAAAAGTCAGGATGATATTGTTTCAGTAGCCATCGTTCCCTGTCCGGCCAAAAAATATGAAGCACAAAAACAGGAAATGATGCATAAAGGCATTTCAGATATTGATGTGGCCCTTACTACACGAGAAATGTCCAGGCTAATTCATCTTTATGGGATAGATATTGACAAGATTGAACCTGAAGATACCGATCCGCCTTTTAAGCAGAGCAGTTCCACCGGTAAATTGATGGCAAATCTCGGGGGTACAGCTGAATCTGTTTTGCGTACGCTACACTTTAATTTAACCGGACGCGACATGGTGAATCCTAAATTAAGTAAGCTAAGAGGCACTAAAACATCAAAACAAACCAAAGTAAAAATAGATAAAAATCAAGTCAACGTATTGTCAATTAGTCCATTGGCCAAGTTTGAGGAGGTAGTTCAGGAAATAAGAAAGGGGCATTGTAAATATCAATACGTGGAGGTGATGACTTGTCCTAATGGCTGCATTAACGGAGGTGGGCAACCTTTTGTTGGCAAAGATAAGGAAATTAAAAACCGGATTAAGGCTATTCATGGCAGTGACGATAAAAGTCCCAATCGTTTTGCCCATAGAAACCCTACAGTAAAGGAGTTCTATACAAAATATTTTGAAAAGCCATTGTCCCGGGAGGCAAAAAAAACATTGCATACCCAATACAGTCCTAAAGATGTATTATTGTAAATATGGATAAAGAATCAAATATAAAAAGGGATTTAGTTTATACGATTAAAAATCGTTGTAGGGTCTGCTATACTTGTGTTAGAGAATGTCCTGCCAAAGCAATTAAAATTATTAACGGGCAGGCAGAGGTAATCAATGAGCGGTGTATAGGTTGTGGGAATTGTACCCGGGTTTGCAGCCAGGGCGCGAAAGTTTATATTGATACCACAGAAAATGTGCAGACCCTCATAAATAATACAAATAAAAATATTGCCATTGTGGCTCCCAGCTTCCCTGCAGAATTTTCAGAGATAGGGCATTATAAACACTTCGTGGGAATGATACGTAAACTGGGGTTTGATATCGTTTCTGAAGTAGCATTCGGTGCCGACCTCGTTGCCATGAATTATAAAGAACTTCTTCAAAATGGAGTGGCTGAACGGTATGTGTCTTCTGATTGTCCTGCCATAGTATCGTATATAGAAAGATATTATCCTACCCTTGTAGAAAACCTGGCCCCCATTGCATCACCTATGGTTGCTATGGCCAGGGTGATGAAAAAAAAGTACGGGAATAAGACCAATCTGGTTTTTATTGGTCCTTGCGTGGCTAAAAAATCAGAATCAGATGAAATAGACGAGATGATCACTTTTACGGAATTAAGAAAGATTTTTGAAGAAAAGGGAATTACCCCGGACCCTGCAAAATCTTCGGAATTTGATCCCCCACTTAGTGGAAAAGGGGCCATTTTCCCTGTAAGTCGTGGTCTGCTCCAAACAGCAGGAGTTAAGGATGATGTGTTCGACGGAAATATCATTGTAGCCGAAGGAAGAATTGATTTTCAGGAAGCGATTAAAGAATTTGAAAGGGGACAGATTCAATCAAGACACCTGGAACTTCTATGCTGCGAGGGTTGTATTATGGGACCGGGAACTTCGAAAAACGGCCGCCAGTACAATCGGAGAGTGCTGGTACACAATTATGTCCAGCAGAAAATTGATAATTTCGATAAAGCCAGCTGGGAAAAGAATATTGATGAGTATAAAGACCTTGATCTGTCAGTTGGTTTTAAAAAGAATGATAAGAGAATTACCAGCCCATCGCGTGAGGAAATTGATGAAGTGCTACGGTCTATGGGGAAAAAAGAACCCAAGGATCATCTCAATTGTGGAGCTTGTGGATATGATAGTTGTGAAGAACATGCAGTAGCTATTGTTAAGGGGCTTGCTGAAAATGAAATGTGTCTTCCTTACACCATTGAAAAGTTACATAATTCAGTAAATGAACTGGCTGTTTCCAATGAAAAACTCGTTTCCGTTCAACAGGCGCTCAGACAATCAGAAAAAATGGCGAGCATGGGACAGCTGTCGGCAGGCATTGCCCACGAGCTGAATAATCCATTGGGAGTGGTGATTATGTATGCCAATATCCTGCTGGATGAGATACCTAAAGATTCAGAGCTCTATTCTGATCTTAAGCTTATTGTTGAACAAACCGACCGATGTAAAAAAATTGTCGGGGGGCTTCTTAATTTTGCCAGGAAAAATCAGGTAAACCGATCGGAAACAGACCCGGTTCAATTAATTAAACAGAGTTTTGATGCTTTAATCATACCGGGGAATGTGAAGATCCGGATAAATTCTGATGATCTTCAGGAACCTGTTGCATACATGGATCAGGAGCAAATGACCCAGATATTTTCCAACTTGTTTAAGAATGCCTTTGATGCAATGCCTGAAGGCGGAGAACTTTCTATTGATATTTATGATGAAGATAATTACACTGTTTTTAAAGTCAGTGATACGGGAAAAGGAATTAAAAAAGAGGACCGGGATAAAATATTTGAGCCGTTTTATACCACAAAAGAAATTGGAAAAGGGACAGGGCTTGGACTGGCAACCGCTTATGGTATTGTGAAAATGCACAATGGGAAAATAACAGTGGATTCAAATGATAACCCCTCGGAAGGTCCTACAGGAACTACGTTTATAATTAAAATACCTAATAAAACCGAATAGGATTTTTATGGAAAATAAAATAAAAATATTGCTGGTAGATGATGATATCGACTATTTATTTCAAATGGAAATGAATTTGAAAAATATGGGTTATGAGGTTATAACGTGCGGTAGCAGGAAAGAGGCTGAGAAAACGCTGGAAACAACCAAACCCGATTTGGCAATCTTTGATTTGATGATGGAAACAGAAGACAGCGGGTTTATTTTAAGCTATAAGGCCAAGCAGAAATATCCGGAGCTGCCTGTTATTATTGCTACAGCAGTAGCTTCTGAGACAGGCATTTCATTTGGGTTGAACTCCCCATCTGAGAAAGAGTGGATAAAAGCTGATTTATACCTCGAGAAAGGAATCCGGAAGGAACAATTGAAGAAGGAGATTGAAAAATTATTATTACATCGATCGTAAATTAGTTTAATCAAAACCTTAAAAAAAACATGAAAAACATAAGTGTACTTGTGGTGGATGATGAACCCGGAATCTGTTCGGGTGTCAAAAGGATACTTTCAAAATTCACAGTGAGCTATCCTTTTATGGATGAGGACAGAGGATTTGATGTAATTGAGGCTTTTACAGGGGAAGATGCTATTCAGAACATCAGGGAAAGACAACCTGATATAGTGTTGCTTGACAATAAATTACCCGGAATTCAGGGTACAGAGGTACTCGATTTTATCAATCAAAATCATAAGGATGTGATGGTACTAATGATTACTTCCTATGCCTCACTGGAATTAGCTGTAGAAGCTACCAACCAGGGCGCTTATGATTTTATCCCAAAACCTTTTACTCC
>CAZWHH010000130.1:0-6951 GCA_964633615.1 uncultured Bacteroidales bacterium
ACAGGAAGATGGGGAGCTGGGAGAAAGTTTAGGTTATAATGCTTATGGATCCGGAAAAGATCTTAACTATAATGCTTTCAGTATTTACATGAAATATTTATGGCATTTTGCCCCCGGAAGTGAGTTGTCTGTTGTCTGGAAAAACAATATTTATACTGATAGCAACGACATAGAAGAAAATTATTTCAGGAATCTTGACAGAACCCTTAATCAGTCTCAAATTAATAGCTTTTCTGTCAAGCTAATATATTATCTTGATTATCAACAAATAAAAGAAGGTTTCGGAATATATCAATGATAGAATATTCCATGCGGCATTTATCATTAAATTACATTTACTTCTGTATTCAGTTCAATGCCAAAATAATCAGCAACTGATTTTTTGATCTTGTCTCTTAATTTCAATACATCTTTCCCTCTGGCATTGCCATAATTTACCAGAACCAATGCCTGATTCTGGTGTACACCTGCTTCTCCTTCACGGTAACCTTTCCAGCCAAGCTGATCAATTAACCACCCGGCAGGAATTTTAATTTGATTATCGGAAACCTTATAGTGGGGTATCTCCCCATGTTTTTCCTTTAGTTTTTTAAACTGTTTGGTATCAACCACGGGATTTTTGAAGAAACTCCCGGCATTTCCCAATTCCTCGGGCTCAGGAAGTTTGCTTTGACGTATTTCAATAACCGATTCTCTTACTGTTTTGAGTGTAATTTCATGTTTCTTTTCAACCGTTTCTCTTAAATTACCGTAATCAAGGTTTAAGTTACCGTTTTTTTGTAAAACAAAGGTAACATAGGTAATGATTCTCTTATCTTTTAACTTGTATTTAAAAATACTGCTTCGATATCCAAACTGACATTCTTCATTGTTGAAACATTCAATTTTCAGTGTTTCCGGATTAAGGGTTTGTACCTCTTTGATTGTATCTTTTACTTCTGCACCATAAGCACCTATGTTTTGTATCGGGCAAGCTCCAACATTACCAGGAATGTAAGAAAGATTTTCAAGTCCGTACCATCCTTTATTTACTGTAAAATCAACAAACTTGTCCCAGTCTTCTCCGGCACCTGCCTGAATGACTACCTGGTGACTATCCTCTTCCAGTATTTGTATGCCCGGGATTTGATTGTGAATCACAAGACCTTTATAATCATTTGGGAAAAGCACGTTGCTGCCTCCCCCTAAAATGAGCCATGGGTAATTTATAAAGGATGGGGTAGTAAGTAGTTTTTTGATATCCTTTTCTGAGAAACAGGTACAGAAATAACGGGCCTTCACTTCAATATGAAAGGTATTGAGATTTTTTAAAGAGACATGTTCCTGTATTTGAGGTATCATTGATTTTTTATGCAATATTAATCAATTCGATACAATTATTTGAATTATTTGCACATGATCTTAAAAGTAGTTGCAAAATGATAGAAAGTGTCTTATTCCCTGATTAAAATAAAAATCTTCTACAGAATTTATACAGATTCTATCTTTATTTTTACTTAAATTTAGTAAGTTATACCGAATTAGTTTATTTAAATTAAACACTCTGTATGTATGAAATTGCTTATTGTAGAAGATAATCAGCAACTTGTAGATGAAATTTCAAAATATTTGAAAGAGCATGGTTTTGTAGTAGAAATTTCATCAACCTTGCAAGAATCAAAAGACCGAGTGGAAATCTATGAGTATGACCTGGTAATTCTTGATCTTGGATTACCAGATGGAGATGGATTGGATTTAATTCCGCAGATTAAAGCGAAAAATTCTGAAACAGCTATCATTATTTTAACAGCAAAGGATGCCCTGGATACAAAGGTGAAAGGTTTAGAAACAGGGGCTGATGATTACCTTACTAAACCTTTTCACATGGCTGAATTAAATGCCAGAATACGCTCTATTATAAGAAGGCGTTTCTCCAGGGGAAAAAATAATTTCAATATGAATGATATTATGATTGATCTGAATGCCCGTCAGGCACAAGTAAATAATACTTTACTGAAACTTACCCGAAAGGAGTTTGACCTGTTGCTGTTTTTTGTTTATAATCCGGATAGACTGTTAACTAAAGAGAGTATAGCGGAACATTTATGGGGAGATCACATCGACCAGGCAGATAATTTTGATTTTATTTACAATCATATAAAAAACTTGCGCCAAAAAATTATGGAAGCAGGAGGAATAGATTCTATTAAGTCAATGTATGGAATGGGTTACAAATTTGTAAAGGAAGAGACATGAAAAAAAGAAAATTTAAACTATTAACAAAAGTTGTTTTTTTCTACCTTGTGTTTACACTTATTTCTTTTCTAATTAGTGCATACATTTTGCAGAAAGAAGCAAATAATCATATGCACAATATACTGGAGAATCGTTTTCGCCATAGGGAAAAACGAATAGAATATATTTTAGAGAAAAAGCCCCAAAAAGAGCTTAGTTCCTCCTGGGCTGATGTCAAGCAAGTAGAAAAGATACCCATAGACTTTAAACCGTTTTACACTGATACGGTTATGCTGAATGAAAATACCCGGCGGGAAAATATTTACCGGAAAAAAACCACTTATCTGACGGTTAATGATAGCCATTATAAACTTATCATGACAAAAGAAGCTGATGAACTGTATAAGTTCAAAGACGATGTGTACCATATTGTACTGCCGGTCTTTATTATACTGGTGTTTGCAATATTCCTCTCAAATTATTTATTGTCCGGCTATCTCTTCGACCCCTTCCGTCGTATCCTGAAAAAAATGTCTGCCTATAAGATAGGAGAGCCAGACTCTCTTGAGAAGATCAAAACCTCCACCTTTGAGTTCGACCAACTTAAGAAATTATACCAAAGCATGCGGCAACGTATTGAAAACGACTATTTTCAACTAAAGGAGTATACCGAGAATATGTCGCATGAGCTGCAAACTCCCTTGAGTATTATTCAGAATAAAACAGAATCTCTTCTTTCTGAAAATGATCTGAAACCTGGACAAGCCAATAAACTCAAAGCAATTTACAATGAAACAAAACAAATATCTAAATTGGGCAGAGCTTTGAATTTAATTACCCAGATAGAAAATCAGGAATTTTCTAATATTCAGGAAATTAAAACAGCACCTGTAATCAGAAAACATGTGGAGAACATTAGAGAAATGGCTGATATTAAGCAGCTTAAAATTGAGACTGATCTGAACAATCAACATACTTTGACAATAGATCCCGGTTTGTTGGATATCCTGATCCGGAACCTGCTTAAAAATGCCATTGGAAATTCACATCTTTCCAATACTGTTAGAATAGAGTCTAATGATAAAGAGCTTCGTATAACCAATACAGGAAATAAACCAGAGATGGATGCAGATGAAATTTTTAAGCGGTTTAAAAAAGGAAAAGGAGCAAAAACTCTGGGACTGGGTCTGGCCATTGTAAAAAAAATATGTGAAGTAAGCGGACTTGATGTTGATTATAACTATCAAGATGGGAAACATGTTTTTTCAGTCAAACCTCAAAGGTAAATCCTGTCATATGTTTTATAATATAACCGAACAGGTTTTCAAAAGTTGTTCGGTTATATTATCCATTGCCTTTTTTCTGCAAGATATAGATACTGGTTTCATAACTACAAAATTTATACAGATTTATTTTATTCATTTGTAATTGAACAATTACAGCATAGAATATATTTATTGAGTAATCTAATGTTAAATATTAAAAATTCAAATGAGTAAAAAAGTAGTTTTATTGAGTTTGCTGGCTTTGTTTTTCTTTCAGCCGGCATTTGCTCAACGATCAGAGCGACCTCAAAGAGAGCAGTTTAAAGTTACAGGCAAGGTGGTTGATCATTCCACAAATCAGCCAATGGAGTATGCCACGGTGGTATTACTTAAACCTGATACGGAAGAACAGGTAAACGGAATAGCAACAGATGTAGATGGAAGATTCACTATTTCTGTTAAAAAACCGGGAAGATATATTCTTCGGGTCGGGTTTATTGGTTTTAAAAGTGAAGAAAAGGAAGTGTTGCTAGATTCTGATAATCATCATATTAGTGTTGGGGAGTTACGACTGCACTCTAAATCAGAAAACCTGGATGAGGTAACAGTGACTGCCAATGAACATTCAATAGAATACCAGATTGATAAAAAAGTAGTTCATGTCTCTGAACAATACACCGCCATTTCCGGAACTGCAGTTGATATTCTGGAAAATGTACCTTCTATCCAGGTAGATATTGAAGGCAATGTTAGTTTAAGGGGAAACAGCAATTTTACAGTCCTTATTGATGACCGGCCAACTGTCTTGGATGCCAATGATGCCTTACAACAAATTCCGGCCGGAATGATAAAAGATATTGAAATTATTACAAATCCTTCTGCCAAATATGATCCGGAAGGCACTGCAGGAATTATAAATATTATTACAAAAAAGAGAACGTTGGAGGGCATCAGTGGAATCGCCCATTTGGATGTTGGTCTGGATCATAAATACGGAGCTGATTTTCTTTTAAATTACAGGAATGAACATTTTAATGTCTTTGTAGGCGGAGATTATACAGATAGAAAGTATCCCGGATTCATTGAAGAAGAAAATCGTACTTACGGGGCGGACACTACTTTTTATCTTAATTCTGATGGAACCAGAGAACGAGGAAGAAAAGGATATAGCGCGAGAGCAGGCATTGAATGGTTTCCTGATGAAAAAAATACGCTTACCATAAGTGGGCGAATTGGCAATAGAGGACACAGAGGTACATCCGAAACAACTTTTGAGGAATGGACAGAACCGGGAACTGGTGTGGATATATACAGAAGTGAAGAAACCAGTGAACGTTCTGGTGATTATTACTCCTTAAATAGTGAGTACACAAAAGAATTCAGTTCAAAAGACCATAAGCTTGATGCCCAATTGATGCTTTATACACGTGAGGGTGGTTCAGAGGCCATAAATACCTTACTTGATAATAATGACATCATTACCAATGGACAAAAATCTTTAGAAGGAGGGCCATCGGGAGGATTACGTTATCGCCTGAATTATAAACAGCCTTTTTCCGATCAGGTAAAAATTGAGGCAGGTGCACAGGGAAGATTGAGAGACTCTGAAGAATGGAATGAGATTTATTATTATAATACCGGTACAAATAAATATGAACTGCAAACAGACTTCAGCAATACTTCTCATTATAAGCGTAGTATCCATGCCGGTTATGCGCTTATGAACGGTGAATTGAGCAACTTCGGTTATCAGTTGGGTTTTCGTGCCGAATATACTTTCCGTGATATAACAATCAATGAGAGTAATGAGAATTTCAACATTAACCGCTGGGATTATTTCCCGACCATCCACTTTTCTTATCAACTGCCAAAGGATTACCAGGTTATGGCCAGTTACTCGAGAAGGATTGATCGTCCAAGAGGCTGGTTTCTGGAACCCTTCCTTACCTGGTCAGATGCTTACAATGTAAGGCGTGGAAACCCTGATCTTCAACCCGAGTATATCAATTCTTATGAACTGGGTTATCAAAAGGAGTTTAACAAAAATTCCATTTCCCTGGAGGTCTATTATCGCTCTACAGAAAATAGAATTGAAAGAGTAAGAAGCGTATACGATAATAATATTATGCTTCACACTTTTGATAATGTGGGAACCGATTATTCCTTAGGCAGTGAATTAATGCTTAATATGAACATGACTGAATGGTGGGAGACCAGCCTTACCGGAAATTTTTATAACTACAGGGTAAAAGGAGAACTTAATGGACAGTCTTTTGACAAAGAAAGCTTCACCTGGACTACTCGTTGGAGCAATATCTTTAATATAACAGAAACAACACGACTACAACTAAATCCTTCCTACCGGAGTCCGGAAGTTGAAGCACAGGAAAGAGAAGAAGGGTTCTTCTATATGCATGGAGCAGTTAGACAGTCGCTTCTTGAAAATAAATTAAACATTACTTTGCAGGTACGGGATATGTTCGCTACAGGAAAACACGAATCAGTTACTGAAGCCAATGATTTTTACAATTATCGATTGTATGAACACAAAGCTCCTATGATTATGTTAAATGTAACATGGCGTATCAATAATTACAGGAACGGGAAGAGAAGAAACCGCGGAGAAGGTGGCATGGAAATGGAAGGCGGAGAAGGAGAAATGTGATAAAGGTTACATTCAGCGATTGAAAAATATCCGCCTCCATTTTAAGAGCCGGATATTTTTTTATTGCAATCCTTTTCAATGAATGGGAAGAATCATTTCTGAAATGGTAAACAAACTCTATGCTTTTGCCGGCAAGGATGCCGGCGATCCATTGTGGTGCATTGTTAATATTAAATCGAATTAAATTAATACGAATTGTAACTAATTATCTTTTCAAAAGGTTTTCTGTTCCTTTTCTTACTTCCTCCTTCATCAGGATAACCAAGAGTAATCAATAATGGAACTCTTTTTGATTTTGGAATACTCAGCAGTTTCTTAACTTTTTTTTCGTTAAGCCAGCCCACCATACAGCTCCCAAGACCTTCAGCCACTGCCTGCAGGCAGATATGTTCGGCTGCAATCCCAATATCAATCAATGGATAATGCTTGCGTTTAATCTTACTGCCCAATTCGGAGGTAGCATTGGCCGGTTCTAAAACAATCGCTATGATAACAGGAGCCTGGTCAAGAAATTTATTCATATTCAAAAGACTTGCCCGGGCATATTCGGATACTTTTTTAACGAGTTCCGGGCGATTGATTACTATAAATTTCCATGGCTGACCATTGCAGGCACTGGGGGCAATCCGGGCTGCTTCAAGGCAACGGTCAATTTTTTCCTGCTCAACAGGTCGTGAAAGGTACTTTCTGACACTATATCTTGATTGTATACTTTTTAGAATTTCCATCAGGTGATTTTTTTATTTTGCAGACAAAAATACGGTCTTTTTCCTGATTGACATGAAAATCCTTTAAGAAAACAGAGTG
>CAZWHH010000131.1:0-6915 GCA_964633615.1 uncultured Bacteroidales bacterium
CAAAAAGCACCTGCTAAGGCTATCAAACCTCCAATAGCCCAAAGTGAAACCATTGTCCATGGATCCCGGATATTTTCCATTACAAGTCCGGAGGTGGTAAATATCCCTGTTCCCACCATGTCTGCTACTATGATTGCAATTACAGAGAGCAAACCTAATTTTCTTACCAGACCATTTCTTGCAGTTTTTTCCATTGAGCACAGTTATTTTTTTTAAAACAACCCAGATACCCTGATTATTTTTCTTTAATGAAAAGGATTATTCCTTAAAACAGGGTTTTTATTTTTAAAGGGCTATCAAAGTTGAAAGATATGGAAAATTAAAATAATTTTTATAACTTGAAGGATTGTGTTTATTTATTACCACTTAGATAAGGCCTGCTTTTCTTATGAAGATTTTAAAGGCTCAAATGAAAAGTTAAATTTAATAATATGGGAGACAACAAGTATTCAAAGGTAAGAATAAGAGAAACAGATGAAGTAAAACAAGTTAGAATTGCATCTGACCTGAAACCAGAACCCGGTAGTGAGATAATAGAAAAATGGCAATCATTATTAGACCTTACAGCCAAAATTATGAATGTTCCCTCTTCATTGATTATGAAGTTAAATAAAGAGACGATTGAAGTGTTTTTGAAAAGTCAAACAGATGGAAATCCCTATAAAGCTGGAGGGAAGGAGGAACTTATCTATGGGTTGTATTGCGAAAATGTGATTGGGAAACAGGATAAATTATTAGTTCCCGATGCAACAAAAAGTACTGTATGGAAAGACAATAATCCCGACATAGACTTAAACATGGTCTCTTATTTGGGCATGCCCGTTAATTACCCTGATGGTGAGGTTTTTGGTACTGTTTGCGTATTAGATAACAAAGAGAACCATTACAGCAGTTTATATGAAGATTTGCTGAATAATGTAAAACAGCATATTGAAACAGATTTGAAATTTCTTGTCTCAAACCAGGAGTTGGAAGAGAAATCGAAAGAACTGAAACGGACCAACGAGATCAAATCAAAATTTTTATCAATTATTTCTCATGATATGCGAGGTGCTGTTTCGTCGCTGGATGAGTTCGCAAAACTTTTACTATCTGAATTTCATAAATACAAAAAGGAGGAATTACAAGATAAATTAAAAATCATAAGAGTAACCACCAGTTCTTTGTACCAAACTCTTCAGAATTTATTGAACTGGTCTAAAAATGATCTGCTTCACTTAAAGGCACACAAGGAGTGGATTGATCTGATTCATGTTATAGGAGGCATTCTGGATTTTTTGAAACCACGAATTGAATTTAAAGAATTGGAAGTATTCACAGAATTTGAATCTGATCAAATGCTCGTTTTTGCTGATCCTAATATGCTGGGGACCTCCCTGCGTAACATTATTTCAAACGCGATCAAATTTACTGAATCTAAGGGTAAGATTTATATTCGAGTCTTTAAAAAGGGAGAAAAAACAGTAATTGAAATTGAGGATACAGGAATAGGAATGGATGAGCAAAAAGTGAATAATCTTTTTACTTATGTCCAGTCTAAGGAGGATGAATTTACTAGCCAGGGAGGGGCAGGCCTGGGACTCTTGTTAAGTAAAGAATTTCTAGACAAAAACGGTGCAACCGCAAGCGTGTTTAGTAAGAAAGGACAAGGGTCTAAATTTGTTTTAAGTATTTAACCAAAAGGAAGTTACTGTGGTGTCAAAATTTCAGTTGATTTCAATATTGGATTAATCTGAACAGGAGAGCATTTTAAGTAAAAGATCAGTTAATTGGTGTTAAAAAACAGGGAAACAGAAAACTTAGTAAATAATTATAATAGTATAGCGCATTAATGATTTTGTAGGGGATGCTCCTGGTGTTGTGAATGTGCTTAATTTTTTTACAATACCCTTAAAGGAAAATGGAGTGAGAGAGAAATCATTTATTTAAAATAATTGATGGATACCCGGGGGCCATTAATCAAAATGTAAAAAAATTCAGATGATTTTAACAGAATAATAATATCTTCGTCATAGAGATACTAATTCTTTAATATAATTTGTTTATTGCCATCAATTACCGGGAGGATGAAGAGAAGTATGAAAAAAGAAAAACCAGGGGAATGTCTTTTCGTGTTGTTTTTAATAATTGCTTTTTTTTGTGTAAGCATTCCTTCGCGGGCTGCAGAGAATGATTCGTTGAAAAAAATTATTGTAGGAGGTGATTTTGACTACAAGCCTTATACATTTCTAGACAGCAATGGAAAAGCAAAAGGCTTTGACGTTGATATTATAAAGTACATTGCTCAAAGACATGATTTCCTCCTGGAATTTCAGTTTACAAAATGGAATGAAGCGTTAGAAAATCTTGAAAACGGAAAGGTGGATGTACTTTTGGGCATTCTCTATACAGAACAAAGAGATTCTCTATATGATTTTACGATCCCACTAAGCGAAGAATATTATGGTATTTTTGTTCGGGAGGATTGTTCAGTAAAAAAAATCTCTGATCTTTCAAACAAACAGATTATTGCATTAAAAGGGGATGCATCTATTGAGCGATTCATCAAACCCATGGGTTTTTATGAAAACACTGAACTGGTAAATTCTCTGCCCAAAGCCATTCAACTTCTCTCTTCAGGAGAGTGTCAGGTAGTGTTATCACCTTATTCTATTGGGATGGAAATTATTGAATCGTCTGGGATAAAAAATATTAAGGTTGCTGATCCCCCTATATTACCCAGTCTCTATCGTTTTGCAGTTAGAGAGGGAGATACAGATTTCCTTTCACTCCTGAATGATGAGATAGACAATATAAAAGGCACAGGTAAGATAAAGGAATTTCGGGAAAAATGGCATTTCCATACCCGAAAAGAAATTTCTGTGATCAAAGTGCTGAATTATATAGCCATAGGGTTAGTGCCTGTCTTGCTTACTATTTTACTTCTAATTTTGTGGTCGCGAAGTCTCAAAAAAAAGGTAAAACAAAAGACCAGGGTATTGCATCAAAAAACAACTTCGTTAGAAAAACTTAATGACACTAAAGATAAACTCTTTTCCATAATAGCACATGACTTGAAGTCTCCTTTTAACAGTATTTTGGGGTTATCTGATCTATTGATAGAGAATAGCCCTATTTATGATACTTCAAACGTAGAATATCTTTCAAAAAACATAAATTCAACGGCTAAAAATACACTTAATTTAATTGAAAATTTACTTTGTTGGGCTCAATCGCAAACAAACCAGATAAAATATGACCCGGAAGCAATTGATTTAGAAAAAAATATTAGCCAGGCAGTTATTTTTTTTAATGCACCGGCCAGTGTAAAAAATATTTCTTTAAATCATATTCGAGACTACGAAACTATAGTTTATGCAGACCGAATCATGTTAAAGTTAATTTTGCATAACCTGATTTCCAATGCCATAAAATTTACCCATTCCAATGGAAAGATTGATATATATACGTTACATGGTGAAGGCGAAGTTGAAATTACAATTTCTGATAATGGCACTGGTATGAATGAAGCAACCCGTAACAACCTGTTTGAAACAAAGACAAATCTTTCATCTAAGGGAACCAGTAATGAAGATGGCACAGGTTTGGGCTTGATCCTGTGCAAAGAATTTGTTGAAAAAAACGGAGGGAAGATTAGGGTAGAGAGTGAATTGGGAAAAGGAAGCGATTTTACTTTTACAATACCTTTGTTTGAATGAAACCTTCCTCTACATCATGAAGACAAAAGGCAATAATTTAATCTGCAAACCTAATGGGAAGGCTTAGATGATAAGTTGTTTTATTTTGGTATTAAGGTGGTTTCTCGTAATAGTCATCTAATTTGTTCTTTCAATTATAAAAAGACTTAAATTTTATATTCAATTGACCATTTTTTAATGGATAAACAAATTTCTTCTTCATCGTGGAGAATACGAAAAGATTATAAAATCTGAAGGATTGTTATAAAAGCAATCTTGGTTCATAATTTTTAAGAAGAAGTGGATTTTTACAAAACACTCTTAATCATATTTTGTAACTTATGAAGTTCAACAGGTTTTGCAATAAAACTGTCAGCTCCCGCATTCCGAACCATTTTTTCAATATCATCTGTTATAATGGCCGTCTGGATAATGATGGGAATCGAAGGATAGTTTTCGTTGACCTTTTGAGCTAATTGCCAGCCTTCCATATCTTTTAACCGTACTTCTGTAATAATAAGATCGATCCAATATTCACGGCAATATTTTAGTGCCTCCTTGCCATAAGGTGTCGATAGTACTTGATAATTTGCTGATTCGGGAAACATCAACAGAAATGTTTCTTCAAGCAAAAGTCTGCTATACTCATCCGGGTCAACAATTAATATGGTAGGCTTCTCCATGATTTCAGTGGATTAAATACTTCCTTCATTTTATAATACAAAATGTTTGCCATTTTATTCAACATATAGATTAGTTCGGTGCTAAAATAGTATTTCATAAGTAATTCATTGTGATGGAGTGATATGACAAATATATGACAATGACAATCAGGGGTTAAAAATGTAGTAAAAAATTAAATAAGCTTCTCTCACCCGGGAGATTCAGCTTCTTCTTCAGTCTAACCTTTGCCCGTTGTATGCTGGTGGGGCTGACATTAAAATATCTTGCTGCTTCATTGGTTGAAAGGTTCATACGGATCAGTGCAGCGTGATTTAGATTGTATGAGGTCAGCTCTGGATATGCCTTACTCAGTCTTTTCTTAAAATCATCGAATTTGTGGATTTCCTGTTCAATCGTTCGCATCCTCAATTCTTCCATGCTAAGATTTTCTTTTTGGGCTTTCATGTTTGTGGTGATCTGGTGAAGGATGCTGGCACAATTTCCATGTCGATCACAAATTGGGGTAGCTTTTATGATGTGACCGTTATCAAAAAAAGTAATGGATTCTTTGCTCAATTGATTGGTTTTATTGTATTTCACCAAAGGACATGTCTTTGGTGGAGAATTGCTGCCATGTATGATTTCATAACATTTTTTGCCGTTGATTGCCTGATTGTTTTTATTGAAGATTTCCCTTCCTTTTTGATTGAAAAATTTGATATCAAAATCCCTTTTCGTAATGCAAACCACCTCGTCAAGAGAATTTAATATTTTAACAAATTCATGATGGTCTTGTTGGTGTTTAAAGGTTTTTCCATCATTATCATTGACTCTGAAAAGAATCAATACCCTTTCTATTTTTCTTTTTTCTGAGTATAAAGGAAAATAATCAAGGGTCATGCTTTGCTTCAAACCGCCTTGAACCGTTAGTGAGTCAATATGATTTACAAGCTCTCCGCCACCTGCTTTATTGATGTTCTGTTTCACATAATCCTGAAATGCATTCTCTCCAAAGAACATAGCACCATTTTGGTTGATTAGTCCATGTTTTCTGACATTAAATACACGTTTGAACATAATATTCATGTATTTTATGCGATGGTACATATCAAAACATAAGATAGGAAAGTTATAACTATTGATATTTCGGTAAAAACCCTTAATTCCCACAATATATGAATATTAGCATATCCCGTTTAATTTAATTGCCTCGCAGTCTGTTAACTATAACGCATTACGGAATATCTTTATTATGGTTACGTGACAAACCTATGACATCAATAGGCCAATTAAAAAGAAAATAAAAATTCTATCAGGTCATCTTTTTGCGAAAGGCTGAGCTTCTTCTTAAGCCTCACCCGCTTCTTTTGAACGCTGGTAGGGTTGACATTGAAATATCTTGCCGTTTCTTCGGTAGAGAGGTTCATTTGTATCAAACTGCAAAGGGTGAGGTCTTTAAGGGTTAAATGGGGATACTGGATTTTCAGCCGTCTTTTAAAGTCTTCGTAATAAGTTTGTAATTGCTGATCAATATGTTGTTTTATTGTTTCATATTCACTCCATCCGCTGTTTAACACCTTATTTCTAGTCCTTTTTCCCATCCTGAAAAGCAGGATGAGTCCTTGAATATCACTTTTCGTGGAAAATGGGATGTATTCCAGGTTGATGTTTTTTTTCACTCCCGTATGATCCTTCAGAAAACAAATGCTGTTTAGCAGAGTGCCTTTCAGGCTTTGATCAATATTATCTTTGATATACTTTTGAAACTGCTCTTCACCAAAAAACTCCCGTACATGTTGATTTAACAGATGGCTCCCTTCTGCATGAAAACAACACTCAAATGCTTGATTCATGAGCCGTATGTGATAATTCGAATCTATACAGAGCATGGGAAAGTCAAACTGGTTGATCAGATATTTAGGGGATATACGGGATTTCAAACGTTACAAAGATTTAAAGATTCGTATATAATTAAAAATCAGAATAAACACAGTGCAATTTACGAAAGTTATGATTTCAATAAAATAGATTTTTGAAATAAATCCCTGTTGGGTAAAGAAGAAGGTTGTAAATAAAAATTTCCCGGAACAAATATTTCGTCCTTACAGGACTATAACTCATGCTAACATTATACCTACCGCCATATCAGCCCTAACGGGCTTTTTGAATAATAATAACTAAAATAAATCATTAAATTACCCGTGCTTTTTTTCGCCGCCCAGTCCCGGCGGAGACGATATTCCGGTAGAAACAGGCAAACATGAAAAAAAAAGTATCATAGGTACGACTTTGAGCTGGAAATAACCATTGAAGAAATTTGCGAAGTGGCTGATAGTATGCAGGATGCATAATTATGATACCACTCATGTACACAATCAATTAGCTTTAGAGGTTTTTGGAAAGCGTTGATTTTGTATATTATTATTTTAAACTTTCCCTGTCCACATATAATTAATTTAGGCTTCATGCAAAAAAGACACTTCAAATATTGATATTTGTACCATAATTTGTATTTTTGGGACAAATAAAAAGAATATGGGACAAAATGCACCACATTATCAATTGGAAAAACTTC
>CAZWHH010000132.1:0-6864 GCA_964633615.1 uncultured Bacteroidales bacterium
AAATATTACAGGAGGGGGTGAAAAACTATTTAAACAGAAAAATAAATTATATTATCTCAAACCTTCTCATGTATTCGACATCAATCCAAAGCTTGAAGAGTTGAAAGAAGTGCTTGATGATCTTTTCTAAATAGGCTGAACAAAATTAGTTATGAGAGGGTGTCTGGAAAGTATGGAAAACAAAAACAGGCCACTAAACCGCAAAAAATAATCTTTATACTAATGAAATGCCGGGCATTCTTATAATAGAACCCAAAAACTATCAAGAATCCAAAAAAATACTCTGTTTGAAAGTGTATAACCTTTAAAGAAATTTGATCATACATTACCCGGCATTTCAAAGAACTTTAACTAATTCTATTCATCTCTTAAAGACTCTGCAGGATTCACAACTGCTGCATTATAAGCTCTATAGCTAATGGTAATCAAGGCAATAGCAAAAGTTACAAATGAAGCAACTATGAATGTAACAAAACTTATATCAACACGATACGCAAAATCCTGCAACCATTGATTCATAAAATAATACCCCAGCGGCCATGCTATTAAAGTTGAAATAATGATCAGAATAATAACTTCTTTAGACAATATTTTCAGAATCTGAGGCACTGTAGCTCCAAATACTTTTCTTACCCCTATTTCTTTTGTTCGCTGTTCTGCCATAAAAGAAGCCAGTCCGAATAGCCCCAGGCATGATATAGCTATTGCCAGCAAAGAAAATATTTTAAAAATAATATTTGCTCTTTTCTCCTGCCGGTATTTAGCAGCCCAGTCATTTTCAAGAAATGAATAATTAAATGGAGTTTCCTGCACGAATTGCGACCATTTGTTTTCCACAAAACTAAGCGTATTATTAATTTGATCGGGACTTACCTGAATCGACAAATGTGTAAATCGATTATTGGCGTAAATCATTACCAATGGCTTAATACTGTTGTGTAGTGATTTATAATTAAAATCTTTTACTACCCCCAGAATCTTAAAATCAATTTCTCTCTCATCACCCTGGATAAGAATAAGCTTTTTACCTACTGTCTTTTCAAAACCAAGTTTCCTTGCTGCGGCTTGATTCACCAGTACACCTAACGAATCTATAGAATAATCTTCTGAGAAAAATCTTCCGGAAGCCATTTCAATATTATATGCGTCATCAAAATAGCAATCTATTGCAGTAACATCCATAACCATACTCTCCTGAGCTGTGTGTCCTTCGGCATAGAATGCTGTATTTGAACGTATGGTACCCGGAACACCCTGAGAAAAACTTGCCTGTTTTATTTTTGGGTTTTTCAGGATTTCCTGCCGGAAAGCCTCCTGGTTACCTCCCAGGGCACTTACCCTGTTTACAATTAACATATGTTCCTTTTGAAAACCAAGGTCCTTGTCATTCATATAATTCATCTGACGGGATACGAGAATGGTACTTATAATTAAAACAATCGTAATAATGAATTGAAATACCACAAGGACTCCACGAAGCCGGGAATTTTTTGATCCTCTGCTTATTTTCCCTTTCAAAACAGCTACGGGACTGAAAGCTGACAAATAAAAAGCGGGGTAACTTCCAGCCAAAAGGCCAACTACCAATCCTATCAGAATAAGTACAATCAATATCTGAGGCTGATCAAAATAATTAATACTTAAACTTTTATCTGCAAACGTATTAAAATAGGGTAAGGCAAGCTCTACAAATAAAACAGCTACTATCAGTGCAATAAATGAGATCAACATCGCTTCTGTCAGAAATTGGAAAATCAGTTGTTTACGCCTGCTGCCGGCAACTTTTCGAATACCTACTTCTTTCGCACGGTTGGCAGACTTGGCTGTAGCCAGGTTCATAAAATTAATGGCTGCAATTAAAATCAGGAATATTGCAATAATCGAAAAGAAATATACATTATTAAAGTTTCCTGTTTCTCCGATCTCATTATTTAAGTCGGAATGCAAATAAATCTTTGTCAAAGGCTGTAAATGGTAACCCCACTTATTCCCTGAATTATAAAACTCTTCTATTGTCAGCCCCATAACCTGTTCCAATTGAGGCCCTACATATTTTTCCACAATACCGGGAAATTGTTCCTCAACAGATTCAGGAGTCGTACCCTTTTGTAATAATAAATAGGTATATACATTGTTTGAAACCCACAATTGATTTTCTGCACGATTTGTGGTAACAAACGAAACAAGCAGGTCATATTTAAAATGAGAAGTCTCCGGGCAGTCTTTTATTATTCCTGAAACCTCAAGCTTCCTGTTGCGATCTGTCCATTCAATGGTTTTACCCAAAACATCTGTGCTGCCAAAATATCTTTGGGCTGTGGATTCTGTCAAAACCACCTTGTTGGGTTCTGCCAAAGCTTTTTCCTGACTTCCTTTAAGCATGGGCATCGTAAATACATCAAAAATAGTTGAATCAGCAAATAAGAGATGATCTTCAATATATCTCTGATCCTCAATCCGTATGACAGATTTCTCCTGAGGCTGGATGCGAACAGCATTTTCAACAGTTGGAAATTCCTCTTTTAAAGTTGGACCAATCGGGTAAGACGATAAAGCTACATTGAGATCATCCGACATAATTCGACCGGTAAGCGTGATTCGATGTATCTGATCTGCCTTTTTGTGGTGTTTGTCATAACTTAATTCATCCTGAACAAATAAGAGTATCAGAATCGCACTGGCCAATCCGATTGCAAGTCCAAATACATTGATAATAGTATAACCCTTATACTTTTGAAGAGTTCGTAAAGCAATTTTTAAATAATTTTTTAGCATAGCCGATTAATATTTTTTCCTTTTATTTACAACCATTATGCCAATGATTATAAACAACTTATATTCAGGGCGAAAAATAACACTATCAAAGCATAAAGCATCAATAAACGTCCGTGAAAGGACAAGAGTGTTCATTTTCGAACAGATGATTAAAATTCAAAATCCTTAAAAAATGTTTAGAAAAGGAATTATCTTTGCATAAAATAATATCAGGAGAAAAACTATGAAAAAGCATTTAATATTTACCGCGTTTTTTTTAATTATTGCACTTACCGGGTGTGAAATGTATAAACCCATCTATGTGGGTACTCCGAAAACACTGGAGAGCAAGTCTGTTAACAAGACTGAATTTGAAATCAGTTTTGATATACCCATTCACAACCCCAATTTTTATTCAATAAAAGTTACCGATATAAATGCGAAAGCTTACCTTGACAACAAAGTCATAGGAAAAATCGTTAATCACGAGAAACTCAAAATATCATCAAAATCGAAAAAAAATCATCATTTGAAATTTATTGTGGATGTGACAGATCTTTTCCCTTCTGTTTCCAGTATTATAAAAATTATCAGTGAAGGGGAAGTAGAAGTTTCCATAAAGGGAGAAATGAAAGCGCGATCTTTATGGGTTAATAAAATAATTGATTTTGAAAAATCTAAAATAATAAAGCCAGAAGACCTTCGAAAAAAGAAATAACAGAGAAGTGCTATATAAGATACAAGGAAAATTGTTAATTTTGAACAGCAAAACAGAATCTCTATGAACCTAAAATTATCTGTATTTCTGATTATTGTTTTTACATCCTTACAAACAGCAGCACAAAAGGGCACCTCTTTTGCCTCAAAGGATATCTTCTCAAACATTGAAAATGCCAGCCAGAAAAAAATTCAATTCAATCAACAGGAAGAGATTCATAACCTAATTCTTCGACATATTGCAAAAAACAGGCGTGAAGGAGGTATTCAGGGTTATCGAATAAGAATCTTCAGCGACCTGGGAATGAATGCCAGAACAGAATCGGAAGAAGTCAAAACTAAATTTTTCGAGCATTTCCCGAACATTCCCATTTACAGAAAATATGATTCACCCTATTTCAAAGTTTACGTAGGCGATTTCAGGACCAAAATAGAGGCTGTGAAAAATCTAAAAAAAATCAAACGAATATTCCCCAATGCTTTTGTTGTACCGGATAAGATCAATTACCCGGAATTAGAATAATGGAATAAAATAAGAGATAATGAGTGACCAGCTAAAACATGAATGCGGTATCGCGTTAATAAGGTTTCGCAAACCTCTCGAATATTATCAGGCAAAATATGGAACCTGGATGTATGGGTTACAAAAACTCTACCTCCTGATGGAGAAGCAACACAACAGGGGACAGGACGGAGCCGGAATTACAAGCCTTAAGTTCGATTTACCTCCCGGGAAAAAATACATCCACCGTTACCGAAACAACCAAAGCATGCCCATCAAAAAAGTGTTTGATCATATTAATCAACAACATCAAACCATTCAGGAGAAGAATCCGGACTTGCTAAAAGATCCCGTTTGGTCAAAAGACCATTTGCCTTTTGCTGGGGAAATTTACCTGGGACACCTGCGATACGGAACTTTCGGAGAAAACAATATCGAGTACGTGCATCCGGTTATGCGTGAGAACAACTGGAAATCCCGAAACCTCATTCTTGCTGGTAATTTTAACCTAACCAATGTAGACGAACTTTTCAAGGTACTTATCGCACTGGGACAACATCCGAAAGATTACTCAGACACGGTAACAGTACTTGAAAAAGTAGGTCACTTCTTAGATGAAGAAAATCAGCTTCTGTTCAGAAAATACAAAAACGAAGGATTAAACAATCCGGAAATATCAGAAAAAATTGCACAAAACATAAGCATCAGCAAAGTTTTACAGGAATCCAGCAAAGACTGGGATGGTGGTTATGCGATTGCAGGGATAGTCGGGCATGGAGATTCGTTTGTAATTCGAGATCCCTGGGGTATCAGACCCGCATACTACTATCAGGATGATGAAGTGGTAGTAGTGGCATCTGAAAGACCGGTAATCCAAACAGTCATGAATGTTCCGGAAGATACTGTGCATGAAGTTATGCCGGGAGGCGCCTTAATTATTAAAAAATCAGGGGAGATACATCATGAAGAGATAAGAGTCCCCCAGGAAAGAAAATCCTGCTCCTTTGAAAGAATATATTTCAGTCGGGGAAGCGACAAGGATATTTACAAAGAACGAAAAAAACTTGGTGAACTAATTATCCCCGACGTGTTAGAAGCCATCAATTATGACCTGGAGAATACCGTCTTTTCTTTTATCCCAAATACAGCAGAAACAGCCTTTTACGGCATGCTAAACGGAATGGAAAGATACCAGGTTTCGCGGCAGATCAATGAAATTATGAAATACAAGGATAATTTAAAGGAGGAAAAACTTCAGGAGATCCTTTCTCAAAATATCCGTGTTGAAAAAATCGCCATCAAAGACGTAAAACTAAGAACATTTATTTCCCAGGAATCAGGAAGAAAAGACCTCGTGGGCCATGTTTATGACATTACATACGGCACAGTGAATAAAGGAGTGGATAATCTTGTGGTAATTGACGACAGTATTGTTCGGGGAACAACCCTTAAAGAAAGCATCCTCCAAATAATCGACAGACTAGAGCCTAAAAAAATCATCATCGTGTCTTCTTCTCCACAAATTCGTTACCCGGATTGCTATGGAATTGACATGGCCAAGATGGGCAATTTTGTAGCATTCCAGGCAGCCATTACTCTTCTGAAAGAAAAAGGAATGGAAAACAAAATCAATGAAGTATATAAAAAATCCAAGGAACAGGAAAATCTGCCCAAAGAACAAATTGTCAACTATGTAAAAGAGATATACAAACCTTTTTCAGCAAGAGAGATCTCGGACAAAATCAGTGAATTGCTAAAAGACAAAAATATTAAATCAGAAGTGAAAATTGTTTATCAAAGCATTGAAAATCTGCACAAAGCTTCTCCAAATCATACCGGCGACTGGTATTTTACCGGAAACTACCCCACACCAGGCGGGAACAAGGTCGTGAATACCGCATTTCTCAATTTCGTTGAAGGTAAAAACGTAAGAGCTTACTGATTTTTCTGCTTTTTGTACGATTCAATATATCTTTCGACCTTCTCAGGGTATACATCTTTAACAACAATCATAATTCCTGTCTCTTCTACATTGCCAAAAGGAATGTTAACAGCTGTTCCAAAAATACTCATGGTTCTCGAAAGATTCATATAAGCATTGATCAACGGAGGTATATTTTCTCCCAGTAGTCTAACAGCCTTAGACAAAATACGCTTATTCTCCAAATAGGTTTCCCCATTTAAAATCTTTTCCAGTTCTTCCTCCGGAGTATGTTTCGGTTCAGCTTTTTTGGGCGAAACAAGATCACGCCTGTCTATGAATTCCTTATCCAGAAAATGCAGGATAAGATCCCGGGCTTTTTGATTAAAATGAGGATACATCGTTACTTTTCCAAAAAAGTACTTGCATTCAGGATTGTCCACTACCAAAGCCCCCAAACCATCCCAGAGATTATCCAGAGCGTAAACAGTCTTTTTTACCGAACCTGTCGATTGAAAAGAAGGCTGGATAAAAGATCTCCCCAGCTCAATTGTATAAGGCAAATAATCCTTTACAAATTTATCTGAAAAATCAAAAAGTTTATAAGTAGCTAATCTTTTTGGATCCGTCTGATGATTACATATTTTATAACGATAACCACCCATTAGTTCCTCCACTCCAGGATCCCACACTATTAGCTGGTAATAAGGTTCTTCACAGGTATCAAAAGAGTCAGTATCTATCTCTTTTCCCGTTCCTCCTCCTGCCTGCCTGAAAGTCAATTCTCGCAAACGACCAATCTCTTTCATTAAATTAGGAGAATCATGGTGGGTAACTACATAAAGCTCATTCCCTCCGTAATTGGTATATCGTAAAAACTTATCACGAGTTAATTCATTCTTTATCTTCTCTTTAGGAACTGGTTGTATTACATCCTTCATATCGAAAAAATATTGGGCTACAAATTTAC
>CAZWHH010000133.1:0-6857 GCA_964633615.1 uncultured Bacteroidales bacterium
CATGAAGCAACTTTCAAAAATCAACATGAAGACCAGGCGGATACCACCTATCATTCCACAGCACAACAGGCAGGGCTCATAGCCCGGAAAGCAAACGTGAGAAAGCTGGTCATAGGACATTTTTCGGCCCGGTATAAAGAAACCGATAGCTTTATAACCGAAGCACAAAAAGAATTTAAGAATACTTATGCAGCTGAGGATGGAGCTGTTTTCAATATTAAACCTGAAAGACTCAAAAGAAATTAAACTATTTATCAAAAAAGAATATCTTATTGTTAAATTCACACAACTAAAATTTTATCCATCATGAAACATTTTTCACTACTAATTGCAATCATTATGCTGGCAAATCTTTCATTTGCGCAGCGAAAAGACGAAAGCAAATTCAAAGAGTACGAACCAGGATTCTATCGTGAGACCATCTTAAAAGATATCAAAGCGGTCAAAAAGAAAATGGAGGAAGAAAAGACCCACAAAAGATTTATCATGGACCAGTCGGAGTTAGACATTCCCAATAAAGTAAAACTTTATGAAAGAGAATGGGCCAATCCGGTAATCTCTCAGGGAAATGCAGGCACATGCTGGTGTTACTCCACTCTCTCATTCATTGAGTCGGAAATTAAAAGAATGCACAATAAAGAGGTTAAATTATCTGAACCTTATATTGTCTACTGGGAATACGTGGCTAAAGCCAGAAGATTTGTGAAGAAGCGGGGTGATTCTCGTTTTACGCAAGGTTCCGAAGGAAACGCGGTTACCCGCATGATGAATAAGCACGGTGTGGTTCCACGGGATATCTATGACGGATTGCTCCATGAAAGAGAATATCCTACGCATGCTGCCATGTATAAAGAAATGAAGGGATATCTTGATGCTGTAAAAGAAAATGAAGCCTGGAACGAAAAACAAGTGATATCAACCATTAAAAGCATCATGAATCATCATATAGGAGTACCCCCTCAAAAATTCAAAATAGATGGAAAAACCTACACTCCACTATCCTATTTAAATGATTTTCTTGAAATCAATCCAAATGATTTTCTTGAAATACTCTCATACAAACAAGAACCCTACTGGAAGCAGGTAATATATGATGTCCCTGACAACTGGTGGAACAATAAAGATTATTATAATGTGCCTCTTGATGTATTTATGGAAGTACTTAAAAAAGGAATTCGTGAGGGATACACCATGTCTATAGGTGGTGACGTGTCTGAATCAGGATTTCTGCGCAGTACGCAGGCAGCAATGATCCCCTCTTTTGATATTCCTTCTGACTATATTGATGAGAACGCAAGACAATTCAGGTTCTCTAATAAAACAACAACAGATGATCATGGAATGCACCTGGTAGGTTATTACGAAAAAGATGGCGAAGACTGGTATCTGATAAAGGATTCAAGTTCAGGATCAAGAAACAATAACCCCGATGCGCCTGAATTCGGTTATTATTTTTTCCATGAAGATTATGTAAAGTTAAAAATGATGAATTATACCATTCATAAAGATGCTGTAAAAGACATCATTGATAAATTTAAATAAGCTTTTTTAAGTTTATCCATACAAAATAATTTAGGGAATTCCGTTCGAATTCCCTATTTTTGTATAAACAGCTCAAACAAAAAATATGCAGGATAAGATTATTATTCTTGATTTTGGGTCACAGTATACACAACTAATAGCCAGAAAAGTAAGAGAATTAAATGTTTATTGCGAAATTCACCCGTTCAATAAAGTACCAGAACCGGATTCATCTGCAAAAGGAGTGATTCTTTCAGGTAGCCCATTTTCTGTCAGGGATAAAAATGCCCCGAAATTTGATTTTTCTTCCATAAAAGGACAACTCCCTGTTCTGGGGATATGTTATGGCGCCCAATATATAGCACAACATTATGGTGGCGAGGTACTTGCTTCGGAAAAAAGAGAATATGGCAGAGCCCGTCTGAACTATATAGACGAAACTTTTCATCTTTTAAAGGGAGTGAATATTAATACACAGGTCTGGATGTCACATGGCGACACAATAAACCAGCTCCCTGAGGATTATCGGATTACAGCAAGCACGAAAGATGTGGATGTAGGCGCTTTTAAAAATAACCATGAGCCCACTTATGGAATCCAGTTTCATCCGGAAGTTTATCATACCGAGGAGGGGAAAAAAATCCTGAAGAATTTTGTGGTAGATATATGTCAATGCCAACAAGATTGGACCACGGAAGTTTTTGCAGACATCACCATCAAAAAATTAAAAGAAAAGCTTGGAAAAGATAAGGTGCTTCTGGGACTATCAGGAGGAGTCGATAGTTCGGTAACTGCCACATTATTACATGAGGCAATTGGTACCCAGCTGACCTGTATTTTTGTGGACAACGGACTCTTAAGGAAGAATGAATTTAAAAAGGTCCTTGATTCTTATAAAGATATGGGACTGAATGTAATTGGAATAAATGCCAGAGACAAGTTTTACAAGGATTTAAAAGGAGTAACAGACCCTGAGGAAAAAAGAAAAATCATTGGTAAAAATTTTATTGAGGTATTTGACGACGAAGCCCATAAAATAAAAAACATTAAATGGCTGGCCCAGGGTACCATCTATCCCGATGTGATAGAATCGGTTTCTGTCAATGGCCCTTCTGTAACCATTAAATCACATCATAACGTAGGGGGTTTGCCGGAAAAAATGAACTTAAAAGTGGTAGAACCTTTGCGCTTATTATTCAAGGATGAAGTCAGAAAAGTCGGCCGCAGCCTGGGAGTAAAAAGCGAACTGATCAACAGACATCCATTCCCCGGGCCAGGCTTGGGAATCCGGATTCTGGGTGATGTAACCCCGGAAAAGATATCATTGCTGCAGGAGGCTGATGATCTTTTTATTCAGGGACTTGTAGAACACAATCTATACGATAAAGTCTGGCAGGCAGCTACTATCCTGTTGCCCATACAATCGGTAGGTGTTATGGGAGATGAAAGAACATACGAAAATGCAATCGCCCTCAGGGCAGTAACATCTACAGATGGGATGACTGCTGACTGGGCCCATTTACCACATGATTTTTTATCTGAAATTTCAAATAAAATTATCAACCGGGTAAAAGGAATTAACAGGGTTGTATACGATATCAGTTCAAAGCCACCTTCAACAATAGAATGGGAATAAACTTTTTCTTTATATATTTGTTCTTACAAGAGAACTAAAAAATGAACAACAACCATCAGATAATTAGCTACACTGGTTTCTTTAGTTATGAATTAACAGGACAGTTAATTGAGAAGCTAAGAAATTCGAGGGAGAAATATAATCTCGATAAAAGCAGCTTTAGAAAAATTTTGACACTCATGGTTGAAGTGCTCGAAAACAATTATAAATATGTAAACAAACTGGAAAAAAAAGTGATTGATTCCATTAGCGTTTATCCAATGTTCTCGTTGACAAATGAAGAGCAATATTTTAAAATGACTTCCGGCAATCCTATACTTAAAAAAGATATAGACCCACTGAAAAATAAAATAGACTTAATCAATAGTCTTAATCGAGAACAGCTTAAAGATTTATATAAAAAAACAATGTCTGAAGGCATCTATGAAAATCAGGAAGGAGCAGGCCTGGGAATCATGAAAATGGCAAAAATCACCAGGAATAAAGTTGATTATTCAATAAAAAAAATAAAAGATGACCTTTACTTTTACACTATAGAAATAAAAATTCCTAAGTAAAAAAGATAAAAACAAATTATGACAGAGAAATTATATAGAAAACCTACTGACTATACTCCGCATATATCTTTCGATCCTTTAAAACAAAAGTTCGAATTATCAGGTATTGCCAGGCCAGAAGATACTTATGAGTTTTTTGAGCCCATCCTTAACTGGGTAGAAGACTATGTCAAAAAGATAATAGAAGCCCATGAAAACAGTCGACTTGCTAACGAAACATTCTTAATTATATTTAACTTCAAATACATAAATTCCTCCTCCTCAAAATATATCTTCCAGATCATTACAAATTTTAAAAAATTATTAAAAAGACGTTTGAATGTTAATATTTATTGGTATTATGATGATCCTGACGATCAAATTCTGGAGGATGGGGAAGATTTTAGTGAAATTATAGATATCCCGTTTAAATTTATTTCAAGAAACAAAGACTCTTTATGATACATAAGTTAAAAAAAATCTCTATTCAGCTCCTGTTTATCCTTGCATTATTAAATTCTGCAGTCTATGGACAAATCCTGAATGAAGAAGTGCTCAAATATGCAAAAGCCCTTCATGCACTTGATAATTATTATATTGATACAGTGGACAAAGGTAAGCTCACGGAAAAAGCTTTAATAGGGATGTTAAAAGAACTGGACCCGCATACCTCTTATCTTACCCCTGAAGAAGTAAAAGAAATGAATGAGCCTTTAGAAGGAAACTTTGAAGGCATAGGCATCCAGTTCAATATATATAAAGACACAATTTATGTGATTTCCCCTGTAACCGGAGGGCCTTCCGAAAAAGTGGGAATTCAGGCCGGAGACAGAATTGTGCGTATCGAGGGCGAAAATGTAGCCGGCATTGGCATTTCAACAAATGGGGTGCGTGACAGACTTCTTGGAGAAAAAGGCACGAAGGTGAATGTTACAATCAAACGCCCGGGCGTTAAGAAATTATTGCATTTTACAATTACCAGGGACAAAATACCCATCCATAGTCTGGATGCAGCTTACATGGCAGATAAAAATACCGGGTATATTAAATTAAACCGGTTTTCCCTTACTACAAATGATGAATTTACAGAAGCAGTAAAAGAATTAAAGGAAGAGGGAGCCAATTCTTTCATCCTTGATCTGAGAGGAAATAGCGGGGGATATTTGGATCAGGCCATCAAATTAGCGGATGAGTTTCTGAGTGAAAGAAAACTAATTGTTTACACCGAGGGAAAAAGCATCAAAAGACAAGATAACTATGCTACCAGTAGCGGGGTTTGTAAAGACAACAACGTGGTTGTGCTGATAGATGAAGGATCCGCCTCAGCCAGCGAAATTGTTGCTGGTGCCCTGCAGGATTGGGATAAGGGAATAATTGTCGGAAGACGGTCTTTTGGTAAAGGACTGGTGCAGAGGCCTGTAAATCTGCCCGATGGTTCCATGATACGTCTGACTATTGCCAGATACCATACCCCCACCGGACGGGTTATACAAAAACCGTATAATAACGGACATAAAGAATATGAAAAAGAACTCCTCAAACGCTTTGATCACGGAGAAATGGTCTCTGCAGACAGTATAGAATTTCCCGATTCCCTTAAATACTATACCAAGAAAAATGAAAGAGTGGTTTATGGGGGCGGCGGAATCATGCCGGATATTTTTATTCCGCTCGATACTACATCCTATTCAAAATATTTCAACGATCTGATACGTTTGGGCGTGATCAATTCCTATATCCTTAAATATATAGATGAAAAAAGAGAGGTTCTCCAAAAAAAATATCCAACCATAGAATCTTATATCAAAAACTTCCGGGTTACTGAAGAGATGATGAACAATATGGCTGAAATGGCCGAAGAAAAAAACATCAAAAAAGAAAAAGACGACCTTGTTGATTCAAGTGAAGAGATAAAAACACAATTGAAAGCATTAATTGCAAGGGATTTTTGGGACATGACAGAATATTTTCAGATCGTCAATAAGAAAGACAAGGAATTCCAGAAATCCATGGAAGTACTTAATAACTGGGAAGAATACAGGAACAGGTATCTGATGAAATAATAATCAAGCAATATATGTTAAATAATAAAAAGCCAGGGACTCTTAAAACGTCTTTGGCTTTTTTTAAACCCCCTATTCAGAATTAGAAAGAGATACAATGTCCGGCGAAAAAATAATTCTCTTTATATTATTTTGGATTATTCATAAACAAATAAAGTGAAGGCAATTGTTTTTATAGAAGTGTTCGGTAGGAATCCAGGAAGAAGCACGAATGTTTAAAATTATAAACCGCTGACTTTCAAAACCGAATCCCCTTAATATCTTTATAAAGATCAACAGCATACAAATCAGTCATTCCGGAAACAAAATCAATGATGTGCCGGATTTTTGTATATTCGGTTTCGCCTTCAGTTCCTTTAAATTGTTTGGGTAAAATGGACAATAATTTCCTGGAGTAGTCATTCTGAGGTTCTAATACTCCATTAATAAACACTTGTAAAAGAGTAGCCAGTACTTTAAAGCCTGTCAGTTCAATCTTTACAACCGATTGATCATTATAAATCTGTTTTATAGCTAAATCTTTGCACTCACTGAAAGCCGATTGAGTTGTACCAGTCAATTTTTTCACAAGCGCAGTATTGAAATTACCATTGAGTATGTCTTCGTGATTCTTAAGGAAAATACCAGCTGTTTCCTCAACCAGTTTATTGATTACAGATGCTCTTAAGTAAGCAACTCGCTCATTTAAATCGGTAACCTCTTTAAACACCTCTGCTTTTCGCTTAAAGAAATGTTGATCTTCTTTTTCATCAAAAAAATTCATTAAAAGTCTGAATGTTGTATCAGTATCCAGAATTCTCAATTTGTGAGCATCTTCTATATCCATTATCTCGTAGCAGATATCATCGGCAGCTTCTACAATATAAACCAATGGATGTCTGGCGTATACAAGCTCATTTGAGGATGTTTTTTTCAAGCCCAGTTCATCCATGATATCCAGAAAGGTTTCTCTCTCCGATTGAAAGTATCCATATTTCTTTTTGTTCTGTTCCGAGCCATAAGGATATTTAATTAGAGAACCCAGCGTGGAGTATGTAAGTGCGAAACCTCCTCTCCTGCGTCCGTTAAATTGGTGAGTCAGCAGCCGCAAGGCATTGGCAT
>CAZWHH010000134.1:0-6848 GCA_964633615.1 uncultured Bacteroidales bacterium
TCTGAAAAGTTAATATTTCTTAACCCAATGGCTCCGTTAGGGAATTGATAACCTATGTTATCGGCAACATAAGAAATCTTCAGAGATGTT
This sequence comes from uncultured Bacteroidales bacterium, assembly GCA_964633615.1. Classification (GTDB taxonomy): domain Bacteria; phylum Bacteroidota; class Bacteroidia; order Bacteroidales; family UBA12077; genus JAGXLC01. The sequence goes on from CAZWHH010000134.1 coordinate 91, forward strand.
GAATCCGCGAGATAATGAGCAACCACATCGCTGTAATAGATAGGTTTTCCTTTGGGTAATTTAATAGAGCCACCCTGGGCGAAGAGGTATATCCTTTTGTTGTTAAGGGGGAGTCCATTCAGATTTATTTCTTCAGAGCCGGTATACCTGAGGAAATAGAGATCCACACTTTTTATATGCAGGATGAAAATATTACCATCTAACGCGGTTGATTGAATATGCTTACAATTTTCGCAGGGATTTTCTTTATCGTTTATTATTAGTATGTTATCGTTGTCAAGTTTGGTTATATCGTTGTTAATGACGAACGTTTCGATGCTTCTGTATTCTTCCCTGGTTACTTTAAAGACTTCAGCAACCGTATTGATAATAGCCATTCTTTGTTCTGAAAACTTTCGATCGGCATTAATTAATTCGAAAAGTCTAACCAGAACAATGATTTTCTGTTTTTGGGTAAGTGTTTTATTGATTTTTTTACAAAGCCCAAGTATTCTTACAGAGTCTTTAACTGAAGTTAATTTTCTTTTTTTATCTTTTTCATCGTTTCCGTTATTTCCCTCTTTATTGTAACCGGCTTTTTTGTCAAAGAGGGAGATATACTCCTGAATCGCCTCATCGTTTAATTGTTGAGTCAGGAAATTTAAGACATACTCTCTTTCATTGGTTTCAACACCATCATCTTGTTTTGCAATAATAGCAAAAAGTTGCATCAACGCCTTCAGAATCTCTTCACTCATGTGCTACCTTTTTCTCAAGAATTTACATTGCGTAACTCACCTGTTCAAATGGGATATCAACGATGTCAGCATATTCCTCCCCTGCCTCTTCCATATCCTCATCATCTTCGGGGAAATACCATTTAATGAGGACATCATTCCCATTTTCATACATTTCTTCTAATTTCATTAAAATATCGAGAAGAAGTTTGGAAGATGCCGTGTTGAAATAGACCAGTTTAAATGAGAAAATTGTTTTAGCATTGGGATTTTCAGCGTATTCTTCCAGCCAATTCAGGATTGGTTCATAAAATGTGGTTACATCTTCTGGTAAAGATCGGCCTGATATCTCAAATATTTCATTGTCTTTATCAAGAATAACACTGGGAGTATCATCTGTGCCTTTTATCTTTATTACTTCCATAATTATATCTTTTATTAATTATTTCTAGAAATTGATGATGAAAGAAGGAAAAAAGAACTGGTTTCATCAATGGGCAAAAAGTGGTATTCCAACTTATTGCCGGTTTTTCTGGCAATATCGATAAAACCTAAGCCGGCTCCACCTTTTTCGGATAATCTTCCTTCTCGCATTTGTTTTTTGTAAAGTTGTTTTAATCCTTCTTTATCCAAACTGTTTATTTCCTCGAGCATGTCGGTAAGTTCTTCTATCTTCCTGTTTTCTATTACATTACCGGTAGTTACATGGTAATCTTTTTTCCCTTTACTCACCATGAAAATACCTCTGCCAGCAAACAGGTAGTCATCTGAACCAAATGTATCGGCATGTTTACTTATATTTTGTAAACACTCTACCATGACATGGAAGACTTTCTTTTGCACGGTATTTGATTCTTCTTCTTTGGCCATGTTTGATTCGGTCAGTGAAGTAAAAGCTTTTGTTATCTGATGTGTAATTTCTCCTTCATAGACCAGTGTAATCTCGTGAGCTTTCATTGACCTATAAAAATCATATACAAACTCAAGAAAGCCTTTCACATTATGTTTATCCATAACATACATATTAATTTAGTTAAACATAGTAAATATATTAAAATTCTATTCCAATTAATAAAACGTCATCTATTTGTTTATTGTTTTTTTTCCATTTTCTATAGTCGCTTTCAAAGAAACTTGAAAATTGTTGCATTGTCAAATCTTTATTTTCAAGGATATTCTCTCTGATTTTTTTCGGTGTATATTTTCTTTTTTCAGGACCTCCAATTTGATCTGGCAATCCGTCAGTAAAAAAGAATACTTTGTCGCCTTTTTTATAATTGATGATATGATTTACAAAATCTTTTTCTGCTTTTTTCCTGTGGGGAATTCCACCGATGGCCTTTCTGTTGCCTTTGTATTGAGTCAATTCCCCATCTCTGAGCAGGTATAATGGCCTGTGAGCACCGGCGTATTGCAATTCTTTTTTCTTTTTATCGATCCGGCACAGGGCAATATCCATTCCATCCCTGGCTTCTGCATCAAAGCGGTCTTGTTTTAATGTGGATCTCACTCCAAAATGAAGTTTATCGAGCACCTGTGCTGAAGTATAATTTTTATTATGGTCGACTATGTTATTTAACTGAAAGTACCCGATAAAGGACAGCAGTGCTCCGGGTACACCATGACCTGTACAGTCCACAGCAGCAATAAAAACAATGTCTTCTTTCTTGAAGAACCAGGGGAAATCTCCGCTTACAACGTCTCTCGGCTCATAGAACATAAATGAATTAGGCAAATACTCCTGGACAATCGTGGTGCTTGGAAGAATGGAGGTTTGTATTCTTTGGGCATAATTGATACTATCTGTTATTTGCTTATTTTTCTTCTGAATCTCCATTTCTATTCGTTTCGCCTCGGTGATATCATGGCCTACAAAAAGAATTGTTTCCAGCTCACTTTCGTTAAATTCAGGAATTGCCTTAAAATTCATGATGCGTTCACCCAGCTTCGCGGTAGGAATGTTTATTTCTTTATTGAGTGTTTCGTTTTTCTTTTTTATTTCTTCAATGGAGTCCACAAAAAACTGAGCTAATTTTTCTTCTATATCCAGGTCTTTTATTCTTGTATTGATCAGTTTCTGAGGGTCTATGCCCACATACGATTTGGAGACGGGATTAGAATAGAAGAACTGGCCTCTTGTATTCAAACGCATGATCAAATCGGGACTGTTCTCCGAGAGCGATTGCATCTTGCTTTTCATTCGTTCTTCTTTCTCAGCTCTTTTTCTTTCTGTAATATCTCTGGAGTTCAGTATTATTCCGTTAATCGCCGGATCATCCAAAAGATTTCTGCCGGTTGTTTCAAGAAAGATCTTTTTCCCGTCCTTTTTGATGTAGGTATACTGGAGTGTTTGAGGTTCTTTTGGGTTTTCTTTTAATTGTTTGAACATATCTTTCAGCGCGGCTTCACCTTTAGCAGTGAGTCTTTCCATATCCTTTCCACGCATCATTTCGTCCTGTGTATAGCCGAGTATGTTTTTTACATTCGGGCTTTGGTATTTTAGTTTAAGCTTTTCATCATAAATGGAGATTACTTCGGAAGCATTTTCTAAGAGAGCTTTCAGGCGTTTTTGTGCATTTTCTACTTCATTGATCTGTGCTTCCAGTTTTTTATTGGATTTTTCGAGCTCTTCGTGGGTGGCTCTCATTTCTTCCGCGTTCTGCCTTAATTCCTCCTCATTCTCTTTCAGTTCCTGAGTCATTTGCTGCGATTCCTGGAGCAGCTTCTCAGTTTTCTGATTCATCTTCAGATTGTAAATGGTTCTGGCGATAATTTCTGCCAGTTCCCGAAGGAAGTTGATGGTAAGTTCAGGGATCTCTTCTTTAAGATCGGCAAATTCAATCACACCCTGTAGTTTCTCATCGGCTATCAGGGGAACGATTAGCAGACTTTTGGGCTTTTTATCCCCTAAGATGCCGGATGTAATAGTTGCGTAGTTATCAGGAATTTCTGTCCGGTAGAGGTAATCCATTTCATAGGCACATTCTCCGATTAAACCTTCTCCAATTTTGAATTCCTGATTGATATATCGTTTCCTGTTATATGCGTATGTGGCAACATTCACTAATTTTTGCTCTTTTTCATTGTAAATGTAAAGAGCTCCCTGAATCAGGTTGATGTAATCAATCAGCTTTACGATTACATCGAATGCCAGTTCATCTATGTCATTGTGGAGGCGTAAAATTTCTGATACAATATCTTTCCCTTCGGCGATCCAGTTTCTTTCTTTTTCTTTCTGATGTCCTTCGAGAAGGTTGTTTCTCATCCGGAGCAGTGATTTACCCAGGATATCATTGTCGCTTTTTATTTCCAATTCTGCATCATATTGACCTTCCCCTATTTTTTTCGCGAAAGTTGCATTTCTATCGATATCAAGGTCCCTCTGGTTGATGATGTCTTCGAAAATCAGTTTTTCTTTTTCTCTTTTTTTGTAGTAAATGTAAATTATGATACCAATAACAACAGGGATCGTATCGATGACCCAAAGCGTTGGATTGCTCTGATGAATTTGTGCAATGGATGAAAATGAAAATGCCAGGTTGTTTGAAATAATATTGAGACTCCAGGCGATAATAGGGATTAATATAGAAACGGCTACCCCTATCAGGATATCATTTTTGGTTATTGTAATTGAATTATTTTCTTGACTCATATTAAAAAAAGCTATATGTTATAGTTTACTTGCCAGTTGCTCCCCTAATTTTTCTTTCAGGGCAGATAATAGTTTTTCTGTTTTTTTTCCATAAATTTTAAATGAAGCCAGTTCAATTAAACCAATTGTCTTTTCCTGATGAATTACCGGAACATACAATATACTTTTAGGAGAACTGCTGCCTAAGCCTGAAAGAATTGTAATGTAATTTTCAGGAATTTTTGTTAGGTTCAAAACCATCTGATTTTTAGCTGTTTGACCAGAAAGGGTTGTGCCGAGCTGAAAATCTTTTGGTTCTTCTTCTCCAAAATATGCAAATTTACCAGCGATTGTGAAATTATCTGTATCTGCTTTCCTTATGTAATATAGTCCTTGAACAATATCAAATTCACTGGCAAAATTGCTTAGAACTTTTTCAGTATATTTTTTTAAGGAGGTTTTGCCTTTTGAATCTTTGGGTAGAATTTTTTTCTGAAGCGCATCAATGTCTTTTTGATCTATTTCCTCTTCCTCCTCTTTCTCTTCTTTGTTTATATATTTCTCTTCTCCGAAATCGGCAAGATATGTTTTTTTAATATATTCATCTTTGCTCACCTTTTCTTTAGTAAGTGAAATGATTTGAATATATAAGCCAAGTCCAAACAGGGTAACTACTCCAATCAGAAAATAGATAAGGGTGGCCGGGAAATTATGTTCCAGGGAAATATTTCTGATTTTGGCAAAAATAACAACCAACAAAAACAAAAACAGGAAAAAGAAAATGCTGCTTAATATTTTATGTGTTTTTTTATAGCTCATTCAATTGTTATTTTAAATTTTTTAAATAATCAATTATCTGGTCAGTGGTATAAACATAGTCAACTTCAGTTAATCTAAGCGCTGTTTCAGTCATGGTAACGACTTCACACTCTTTGGGGTCCTGAACAATTGCAGTTCCCCCCATTTCTTTTATTTTTTTAAGTCCTAAAGCTCCGTCGCGATTTGCACCCGAAAGAATGATTCCCAACAGATTTTTATTATATGTTTGAGCTGCTGTCTCAAAAGAAAGATCAATTGAAGGGCGCGAGTGATTTACCGGCTCTTCTGTTGATAAAGCAATTTTTTTATTGAGTTCGACAAACATATGATAATTTGAAGGAGCCAGGTAGGCATTCCCCGGTTTAATAGAATCTTTGTCGTGGGGTTCAATAACCGGAATGTTTGATTTTATGGATAATGCTTCCACGAAACCTGATCTGACATGTTTTAGGCGGTGCAGGTTGAGTAAAACAGGCAAGGGGTAGCCTTTGGGCAAAGATTGTAAAATCTTGGTAATTACCCGGAAACTACCAGCAGAACCCCCTATGATAACCGCTTTAAACATTTAAGCTAATTTTTTTTTGTAAATTTTTTCGTTTTCATTGACTAATATATAATCTTTCTCTGAATTCCAGTAATCTATTTTCTCATTCATTCCTATAATCAGGTGACCACCGGGGACCAGACAGTTGTATAAAGACTTGAGCAACCTTTCTTCAAGGATCTGATTAAAATACAACAGATGATTTCTGTAAAAAATAAGTTTTATCCCTTTTGGATATTGCTCAAAGATAGTATTTTGTTTGATAAATTTGATATTTTTGAGTAATGAAATATCGATATAAGCACTTTCGTCTTCTATTGTATAATAATCACTTAAGGGTTTATCTCCGATTATTCTTTTATAGTTGGATTCATTTACGTCAATTTTGGAGTAGTCGAAGTATCCTTCCTGTATTTTATTCAGATGTATCTGGCTAATGCTGCTAACTAAAAACAGCACATTATCCAGTAACCCAAGGTAATCAAGCAGAATAGCTACAGAATACAGTTCTTCTCCTGAGCTGACTTCAGGAAACCAGATTTTATACTGTGTATTTTTGGGTATCACTCCGGGAAAGAAATCGTCTTTTAAAAATCTCCACAACGAAGGATCTCTGAACAATTCAGTTATTTCAACACATGTTTCTTTAAGGAATATTTCGAAAAAGTCTTTATCGTCTTCAATTCTCCTGATAAAATTATCCGCATTTTTCAGGTTATATTTTTCAATGATTAATTCCACTCTTCTCTTGAAAAAAGTGAGCGCATAATTTTTAAAATTAAAATTATACTTTTCTTTTATCGATTTGATAATATTTCTCGTGTCTACAATTCCTAATTCGTATTTGGCAGCCATTTCAATATTTTTTTCTGTAAAAATTTCCTCTCTTGTCGAATTTATTGGCAATTTCACCTAACATGCTCTCGTGCATGCCAAATAATAAATAGCCATTTGTATATAGATGGTCATAAAATCTTTTGAAGACATGGGATTGTAATTCATATTTGAAATAAATAATTACATTTCTACAAATAATTAAGTCAAATTT
>CAZWHH010000135.1:0-6838 GCA_964633615.1 uncultured Bacteroidales bacterium
AATATTGTTAAAGGGAGAAAGCCCAAAACTCTTATCATAAAATTTTTCATCAGCATTTTGATTTTTGGTTTTTTATTTCATACAGCCGGACTTGGACTACGATGGTATATTTCGGGTCATGCTCCCATGAGTAACGGCTATGAATCTATGCTTTTTGTTTCCTGGGCAACTATTTTAGCAGGAATCTTATTTTCCGATAAATCAAAACTTACTCTTGCCGCCACCTCAATTCTTGCCGCTTTAACATTAATGGTAGCACATATGAGTTTTATGGACCCTGAAATTACGAATCTCGTCCCCGTGTTAAAATCTTATTGGCTGACACTTCATGTTTCAATTATCACAGCCAGCTATGGTTTCCTTGGCATGGGAGCGATTCTTGGAATTGTTGTCATGATCCTATATTCCGTCCTCAATCAACGCAATTATCAAAGGATTATTGACAATATCAAAAATTTGACTACCATCAATTATAAAACGCTGACGATAGGTTTGTATCTTTTAACCATAGGAACCTTCCTCGGGGCAATATGGGCAAATGAATCGTGGGGACGTTACTGGGGATGGGATCCCAAGGAAACCTGGTCCCTTATCAGCATTATCGTCTATAGTTTTGTTATTCATTCACGGAATATACCAGGCCTTAAAACCATGTTTGCCTTTAATACACTCAGTCTTTTTGCGGTAGGGTCAATTCTGATGACCTATTTTGGTGTGAATCACTATCTTTCCGGCCTTCACTCCTATGCCGGTGGCGATCCTGTACCTGTGCCGGTTTTTGTGTATATCAGCGTAGGTTTACTAATTGGATTAGCCGTTGTCGCATGGCAAAACAAACGAAGATACATAACTTACAATTCAATAATGTAACAATAGAACAATCTATGTTTAATTAGATTCATTTTAAATTACCTGAACCCCATCTCTTAATATTGCTTATTTTGTTGATTCTGGTTATATTGAATAAAATTAAAATATTTCTATGAAAGAAAAACTCCCGGTTTTAATTGTTATTATAGTTATGTCTTTAACAATCAGCGGCTTTGTGTTTTCCAAATTACAGAAGAGTAAAATGGGGATGTTCAAATACGAAGATTTCGAGAAACCAGAAAGTTGCAAGTCATGCCATAACGACTTTTATCAGCAATGGAGCCAATCCATGATGTCTCATGCATACGATCATCATTGGGATGAAATTGAATACTTCAAGCTGGCTGTGCCGCACGCACAAAAAGATCCCAATATGGAGGGAGTACATGAGGGATGCATTGGGTGCCATTCACCAACATCATACCTTGCTGGTGATGTGCCTCCTCCCAGGCCCGAAGAAGAATCCAGGGCCAATGAATCTGTCTCATGTGAATCATGCCACCTGATTAAAGGAATCGATGGAGATACAGCTTATAATCACAACTACATTGTAGAACCCGGATTCACAAAATTCAGCTCCAGGAAAGGAGAAAAGAGCTCCCCGGAACATCAGATTGTAGCCATAGACTTGCACAGCAGTGCGGAGTTTTGCGGTATCTGTCACAATGAAAAAAGTCCCTATGGTGTATGGGTCAAATCCACCCAACTCGAATGGGAAGAAGGACCTTATTCAGATGAAGGCGTAAAATGCCAGGATTGCCACATGACTGAGACAAGGATGAAAACCGCCAGAATGGGAGCAGAATATCCCGATACAAAACTCCATCTTTTCCATGGAGCCCATGACCCCGGAAAACTGAACGGCGTCATTGAATTACGTATTCATCCGGACAGGCGTGAAGTGGTACCCGGGGATGTTGCAGTCTTTAACGTTGCTCTTTTTAACCAAAAAACTGGACACAAATTCCCCACCGGCTCTGTAGAAGACAGAATTGTATGGTTACACGTGGAAGCAGAAGATGAAGAAGGCAATACCTATCACCTTCCTGTTGATAAAAAAGGTTTTGAAGGGGAGAAATACACCATTGCAAGCGATGAAAAAGCCTACCAGGACATGGCTGTTCCGCTCGAAAAAGAAAACTTCGAAGGTGTAAGTCGGGAAGATGTTCCCGTAGGCGACAGAATATACAGAATGCCATATTTTGACCCTCAGGGAAGAATGACAATTATGCAATGGAACACCGCTTCGCTTGGAGTGGATTATCGAATAGGACCCCGGGAAACAAAGACAGAAAAATTCACCTTCAATCTCCCTTTTGAAGTGGCTCCCGGGAAGCTTGAAGTTACTGCTGTATTGAATTATCGGCTCCTTGTTAAACCCGTAGGTGAATTTTTGGATGTGCCAAAAGAAGAATATAGAACTCATGAAATCAACCGGCATTCGACTGAAGTTACCGTATTACCTTAAAAATTTTTATACTATGCTGAAAAAACGAATTGTAATTACAATTATCTTATTTATCGGAGCGAGTTTCATTGCAGAACAATGTTATTCGATTCCGGCTTTTGCACGCAAATACAGGCTTAGCTGTAAAACATGTCATTCTCCCTCCACACCTAAATTAAAGGATTATGGCGACACATTTGCCGGGGATGGCTTTAGGCTTGAGGATGAAGAAGCCCCGCGATATTATGTCCCCACTGGTGATGATAAATTATCCCTTATCCGGGATTTCCCCATTGCAGTGAGACTTGATGGTTTCGTCAGTTATAACGTAAATAACAAAGGACGAAGCGACTTTGAATCCCCCTATTTAATGAAACTTCTTTCCGGGGGTGAATTATCTGAACACTTGTCCTATTATTTCTATTTCTACATGGACGAAAGGGGAGAAGTTGCAGGTGTAGAAGATGCATTTTTAATGGTTAATAACCTGTTTAATCAAGAACTGGATATCTATCTCGGTCAGTTTCAAGTATCCGACCCATTGTTCAAGCGAGAGCTCAGATTATCGTTAGAAGACTATAAGCTCTATACCTCACAAATTGGAAATTCGGATATCAACCTTACATACGATAAGGGTATGCTGGTAGAAGTCGGTTTAAACACGGGCACCACAATAATAATGGAAGTAGTAAATGGTAATGGCTTGCCGGAAGCCCGGGAGCATGTTTGGGATAAAGATAAATATAAAAGTTATATGGGAAGAATTTCTCAGGATGTCGGCGATTTTCTCAGGATAGGTGGTTTTGGATATATGGGCAAAGAAAAACTCGATAATAATGCTGGTGACGAAATAACAAATGAGGTTTTCATTTTTGGGCCGGATATGACACTTAGCTATTCCGATAAATTGGAGCTAAACTTACAATATACCCTTCGCAATGACTCAGAAGTTTTCCTCAGTGATGCCAATTCCATGTCCTTAGAAAATCTTGATACTGAAGGAATGCTGGCCGAATTGATATACAGCCCCAAAGGCAACGATAGTGACTGGTATTTGATGGGTCTTTACAATAGAGTAGAATCAGACTTTGACCCGGCTGACTACCAATCATTTACCTTTCATGCCGGATATCTGGTCAGACGAAACATTCGATTTGCTGCTGAATATTCACTAGTTGAAAATTTCAGGGAGGACAATTTTGGTAAATTTAGCGTTGGGTTTGTTTCAGCTTTTTAGTAAGAAAAGAAATGAGTCATTCAGGTTTTTATACCTAACAGATCCCTATTGTGAAGAAAATCAATTGCCGGGAGCAATTGATTTTCTTCATTCCCCAAAAGGAACTTTGGCATATCAAAAAGCTAAAGGAGGCAAAACTTTGCGCACTAAATCATTTACATGGGTTTAGCCTCTGCTGGAAACCAGAAAGGGTATTTGACCCTATCGGCCACCATTATAAAAAATAAGGTTAAGTATGTAATCATGTCTTCCTTCATAAGCGAATTGAATCATGCAATAATCAAATTATGCAACAAGATCACCAAATATATTGCATATAATATCTCTGCTGCACCCGTCCGGCCTTACCCTCAAAGTGCGATTAAATAAATTTTTATCATCCTGTAACTAATTAGAATATTTTGGCGTCTTATGATAAAAACACAAAGTTATGCTGAAAAATTACTTCAAAACGGCTTTTAGAAACATAAGCCGGCAAAAGGGATATGTACTTATTAATATTTTAGGTTTGGCAATCGGGATCGCGAGCAGTATGCTAATTGCCATTTATATTTTTAGTGAACTAAGTTACGATCAGCATCATAAGAAGAAAGACCGGATTTACAGGATCTATCTTGACGGAAAGATTAATAATCAGGAAATTAAAGGAGCCTGGACCCCATCACCTATGGCTTTGACCATCAGAGACAGATTTCCTGAAGTGAAAGAAGCGGTCAGGCTAAATAAATGGGATGAGACAGTAATCCGTTACGAGGACAAAAAGTTTGTGGAAACGGAATTTATGCAAGCTGACTCCACTATTTTTGATGTCTTTACAATACCTCTGATTAAAGGAAATCCGAAAACAGCCCTGGCAAAACCTCACACAGTTGTTATTTCAGAATCTGCTGCAAGTAAAATTTTTGGTGACAAGGAAGCAATGGGAAAAAGCATCAAAGTAGGCAATTATGAAACCTATCATGAGGTAACGGGGGTGATGAAAGACATACCGAAAACCTCTCATTTTAACTGCAACATGATTGGTTCTTTTGTCACAAGCAGTCGTTCTCAGAATGAAAACTGGCTGGCAAATAATCTTGCTGCCTACCTCTTGTTAAACAAAAAAACTTCTCCTGACGCTGTAGAAAAAAAAATTCCCGAATTGGTAAAAGAAAACGCCGGCCCACTGTTACAACAATTTCTGGGGATTACCTTTGAAGAATTTCTGGAGAAAGGAAACAAGTATTCTTATTATTTGCAGCCCTTAACAGACATCCATCTGAACCCGGAGATTGAAAGTTCGATGAAACCCCCCCACAGCAAAAAATACATCTATATTTTTTCAATTGTAGCGCTGATGCTGATCGTGATTGCCGCCATCAATTATATGAATCTGTCCACAGCACGTGCTTCAGGCAGAGCCCGGGAAGTTGGACTGCGAAAGGTTGTTGGTTCTTCAAAGAAAATGCTGATCAGGCAATTCCTGATTGAATCAATACTTATGAGTTTTATTGCTTTGATTCTGGCGGTTATCCTGGTACAATTGGCGCTTCCCTATTTTAACCACCTGATAAACACTCATCTCACACTTAATTATCTGCAGGAATGGTTTTATATACCGGCATTGCTTGCCCTCGCCCTGCTTATTGGAATTCTCGCAGGGAGTTATCCAGCTTTTTACCTGTCTTCTTTTAAGCCTAAAAGCGTATTAAGCGGTGAACTCAAATCGGGCATGAAAAACAAAAGAATACGTAGTGCCCTTGTTATATCCCAGTTTGTGATTTCAGCAGCTTTAATCCTTGGAACCCTTATCATTTCAAAACAAACCAATTACATGCTCAATAAAGATTTGGGATTTGATAAAGAAAAGTTAGTCGTCATCAGAAGGCTCAGTGTACTTGATGATCAAATAAAGCCTTTTAAAAGAGAAGTAAATAAGATACCGGGAGTGGTTAATTCTACACATTCCACCATGTACCCGGGTAATCCCAATAACAACAATGCCTATAAAATTGAAAGCCAGGCTAAGGATGAAACTTATGTGTTTGATACCAACTGGGCTGATGAGGATTTTCTGGATGTTTATGGAATTGAACTGAATCAGGGGGAGTACTTCTCAAAAGATAGAATGGGCGAAAACATATGCATAGTGAATCAACAAGCCCTGAAGGATTATCCTATTAAAAATCCACTGGAGGAACGGATTTTAAGTCCGAGAAACAGTGAAGGAGATTGGACATCCTACAAAATCGGGGGAGTAGTAAAAGATTTCCACATCCGGTCTTTACACCGGAAAATCAGCCCCTTTTTGATTTTACCAAAGTCGGAAGATACGGACTGGGGTTATCTTACTGTAAAGCTTTCAGCACAGAATATGTCTGCAACCATTAAAAAAATTGAACAAAAATGGGAAGAATTTGCAGACAATGATCCGATGCTCTATTTCTTCCTGGATAACAAACACGCAACCTTATACAAGGAAGAAAAACGCAGCTCAAGCCTTTCCCTCGGCTTTGCCATACTAAGTATATTCATTGCTTCGCTGGGACTTTTCGGACTGACTTCCTTTACTACAGAGCAAAGGACTAAAGAAATTGGTATTCGCAAAGCCATGGGTTCTTCTGTTTCGGGTATTGTGTCATTGATTGCCAAAGAAACCGTCCAGCTTGTTTTGGTTGCACTGGTCATCTCCTGGCCCATTGCTTATTATTTTTTAACGAACTGGCTGAATAATTATCCGTACAGGACCTCCCTTCAACCATGGGATTATATCTTAACACTGGTTATCATTATCTTTATCGCATTCATTACGATTAGTTACCAGTCAATAAAAGCGGCAAGAAGAAATCCGGCTTATTCACTGCGGGAGGAATAAACTGTCCAATAAGACCTAACAGGCTTTGAAAACCTTTTAGGTCTCTTTTTGCTTCAATGTTTTGCTAGTACCGAAATGGTTGTTGTTTTATTTTGTAATAAAGTATTTCAAACGTTCCCGGATTAATTAAAATTTTGGTTTAGGAATAAAAAGCAAAGGTCCTGCCCTCTTAATTATTTTTTAAGCCTCTAAAATTCCGAAAAAGATCTTTTCCCTGGATAGTCCAGCGTGTAATGTAATCCGCGGCTTTCTCTCAGGTTCTGGGCCATTTTGATCACCAGGTATCCTACGTTTATAAGGTTTCTAAGCTCACAAAGCTTTTTTGAAAGAGTTGACTTTTTGTAAAGTTCTTCGGTCTCGTTGTAAATAATTTCCAGTCGTTTCAAAGCTCTTTCAAGGCGAAGGTTTGATCGTACAATACCTACGTAAT
>CAZWHH010000136.1:0-6830 GCA_964633615.1 uncultured Bacteroidales bacterium
TCTTTTTCTTTTGTGGGAATGTTTTCTCTTTCGTAAAGTTTTACGCGATAGATATCTTTTTTTCCATAGCCGGTTTCTTTGACTTTACTGTAATATGCAATATTTCCGTTATCCAGTGGGAAGAAGAACAGGTCGTCATCTGTAGTGTTAATAGGGAAGCCCATGTTTACAGGTTGGCTCCAGTTGTTGTTTTTATTTTCTGAGTAGAAAATATCATACCCGCCCATGTTTGAATGTCCTTTGCTGCTAAAATACAGTTTATTTCGGTCTTCTGTTATAAAAGGGGTTGCTTCATCAAATGGGGTATTTATTTTTCCTCCTAAATTAACAGGTTCCCGCCAGACGCCGTTTTCATCTTTAACAGATTTGTAAATATCATATCCGCCATACCCCCCTTTTCTGTTGCTGGTAAAGTACAGAATGTTACCATCTTTTGTAGTAGAGGCATGCATTTCAAAATCATCTGAGTTTATAATATCGCTCAGGGGTTCTATGGGTGACCATTTGTTTTTAGCATATTTACTGGTATATATATTAAAATCGTTGTTATCATCCCTGACCAGGTAAAGTATGGTTCCATCATAAGAAAGGTGAACTGGTTTTACAGGTCTTTCCGACTGGAAATCGAGAGATATATTTCTTGGAGTACTCCATTTATTTCCTCTTTTTTCAGAAAAAAATACGGCATCATAGAATGGGAGTTCACTTACAAAAACCATTATTTGTTCATCACCAGAAACAACTGCATTTGTATTGGAAAAAGAAGAGTTAATTCGTTTGCCCAGATTTTGTTCCAGTATATTGGTGGGTGATTTTTTCAGTTCAAGGGCTGTGTTACATGCTTTAATCTGGGCTTCTGCTAAATGAATTTCTTCTTTTTGATCGGGAGATAGTTTTTGTTTATATGATTTGAACAGCCGAATAGCTTTATTTATCTTATTATCAATCCGGTAGGAAATTCCAAGATAATAGAGGGCTTTGATCGGAGCTTTTTTTTCTTCAAAATATCCCACTTCATATTTATTTGTTAAATCCTCTGATGCTTTTTCGAGGTATTTTATTGCCTTGCTTTTTTCACCGTCAATTTCAAGATAGCATTGACCGATTCTGTAATTAATATTAGGGGTTTTCTCTCCTGCTTCGTATAGTTCAAGGAACAAAGGAAGTGCCTCACGATATTCATCATAAAGAAGTCTGTATTCAGCCTCTACAAATTTACGTTTGAGTTCTCTTTTATCCTGAGAAAATGCTGACAAAGAAAATATAATTCCCAATGCAAGCAAGAGTAGAAAATCTCTTTTCATTTTTATAAAGTTAATTTATTAGTTTGACATTTTAAGTCTTATTTTTCCAAAAATTTATAATTTTTTATTTCCTATCCCATAGCATCTTCATATTTTATTTTCTAATTAATACACAAACAAATGTAAAAAATAAATATTAAGATTTGAAATGGGTTGCTTCAAAAAATGTTGATATTGGGAAACTTAAATGAATGGGTTTTGTTGAGGTAAAGGTTTTAATCCCGGGATAAGGAGGGGTGAAAAGTCCCACAGTTTCATATTGTGGGACTTTAGGTAATTACATTTCTTCTTTTATTGCTTGAGCGAGTCTTTTTATTCCTTCTGTTGTCTTTTCTTCCGACATAAAAGAAAAGTTAATACGCATTGTGTTTTTACCACTGTCATCGCAGTGGAAAACACTGCCCATTACAAAGGCTACATTTTTTTCAATGGCATTGTAAAAGAGCTTTTGTGCATCCATGTGTTCAGGAAGCTGAAGGAATAAAAACAGCCCTCCTTCAGGTTCTGTCCAGGTGACTCCTTTCGGCATATATTCCTTAAACGCTTTAAGCATATTGTCTCTTTTGCTTTTGTACTGGGCGATGATATTTTTCAGATTTTTGTCGAATAATCCTTTACTGATATATTTAGCTGCTATTTTTTGAGTAAATGTTGGGGTGCAAAGGTCTATTGACTGTTTGGCAATTACAATTTTGTCTATTATATCCTGGTGTGCTATAACAAATCCAAGGCGGAAGCCAGGGGCAAAAGTTTTGGAAAATGTGCCCAGGGTGATCACCTGTCCGTTATTGTCCAGTTCAAATAAAGTTTTCTGCGGTTCTCCTTCAAAACGTATCTCCCGGTACGGGCTGTCCTCTACAATCAGTACGTCATATTTTCTGGCAATCTCAATGATTGCTTTTCTTCTTTTTTCCGGCATGGTAATTCCTGCGGGATTTTGAAAATCAGGAATGATGTAGATGAATTTCGGGTTTTCACCATTTTCTTTTAATTCTTGCAGCTTTTCTTCCAGAAAATCTTCTCTCATTCCCCCTTCATCAAACTTAATGCCTTTCAGGTCGGCTCCAAAAGTACTAAAAGCGCTTATTCCGCCAAGATAGGAAGGCAGGCCACAAATTACCTTATCCCCTGGATCGAGAAATATTTTTCCCAGCAGATATAAACCTTGCTGTGAAGAAGTGATGATCCCGAGGTTATCACTTGTGATATCCAGCCCTTCTTTTTGATACCTATCCGTTAAAATTTCTTTGAGCTCGGGAATGCCTTCAGTTGCGCTATATTGTAAGGCTCCCGGCCCATCATTGTCAAGGATTTCATTTACAATTTCTTTTAATTCTTCTACAGGAAATGAGTCTGCAGATGGCAGTCCTCCTCCAAAAGATATTACATCTGGTTTTTGTGTAAGTTTAAGAATCTCGCGAATGGCTGAGCGCTTCATGTTTTTTGCGCTCGTAGAAAATGTTGATTGTAAGTCGCTTATCATATGTTATCCTCCTAATATTTTTGTTTAAGATTATTTATCTCTTCAAATTTAAAAAAAAATGAATCTTTTTCAAGTTACATATTGTAAGCTAAAATTGGAAAGGGATAAGAAATTTTATAGTTTTCCCCCATTTTTGTTATATTTCCATCTTTTATGAGACCATAGCCAAAATTCTGGTTTTTCTCGTATTAATTTTTCAAGGGCATTGGCGTAGGCTTCTGTAATTTCCCCTGGTGAAGTGTCTTTGGCATTTTCAGAGAGTTTTTGAAATTCTATCTGGTAGAGGCCTCTTTTTTTCTTTCTTATGGCTGCAAATAAAACAACATGATTGAATTTCCTGGCTATTTTTTCAGGGCCTTGAATAAAAGGGGTCTCCTGATTTAGAAAATGGGTCCAGTAGTTTGTATATTTTTTAGGAGGGGATTGGTCTGCCAGGAGTCCTACAGAATATAAGGTTCTGTTTTTTTCCATTTCAAGTATCATTTTGTAACTATTACTAATTGAAACGGGAATAGATTTGAAGCGTTGTCTCATTTGATAGGTGATTCGGTCAAAATATTTATTTGTAAGGGGCCGGTAAACACTTACGGTTTTATGGGATATATGTGGGGCAATCGTTGGGAGGAATTCCCAGTTTCCATAATGTCCGACCATTGTTGTAATGTTTTTGTTCTGTTTGTAATAATCATCAATTAAGTTTATGTTTTCAAAAATTACAAATTTGTTAACTCTGGAAGGTTTCATGTAGAGTATTACAATGTTTTCAATCATCACATCGGCAAGATGCCTGTAAAATTTCTTTGCAATCTTATATATTTGTCTTTTTGATTTTTCAGGAAAGGAGTTATTCAGATTTTTGAAGACTATCTTTTTTCTGTAACCGATGGCATAATAGCCTAGCCAAAAGAGGATATCAGCAAAGAGATAGATCCCTCTTTTGGGAAGTATGCTTATTCCCCTGCAAAACAATTCAAAGAGAAGATAAAGGGGATTAATCATTTGGAGTGGATTTTTTTTGTTATTATTCAATATATTTTTTAATAGATTCTAAAAAATCATTAAAAATTTTATCATTGGCTGCTACAATTCGTTGTCCGAAAATATAATTATCTCCGCCTTTAAAGTCAGAAACTTTTCCTCCTGCCTGTTGAACAATAAAAGCTCCGGCTGCTACATCCCATGGTTTCAAGCTGTACTCGTAGAAGCCTTCGAACCTCCCGCATGCTGTGTAGGCAAGGTCAGTAGCTGCAGACCCCAGTCTTCTTATACCATGAGTGTTTTTCATAAAAAATTGTAAGGATTTCAGATAAGACTCGAGAATAGAGAAGTCATTATAAGGAAATCCGGTTGCAATGATACTCTCCTGAATGTTTTCAGTGGCAGAAACTTGTATTGTTTTTCCATTCAGAGTTGGTTTCTCGTTTTCCAGTGCTTCAAATATTTCCTGTTGTCCTAATTCATGCACCATTCCATAGATGATTTTACCTTTCCTGCTCAAGGCAATACTTATGGCGAATGGTGTGATGCCATGAATATAATTGGTAGTGCCATCCAGGGGATCTACAATCCATGTATAGTCGTTTTCATTCTCATTAGCTGTTTCTTCTTCCACCAGAAAACCAGCCTCCGGGAGGATATTTGAGAGGCCTTCTACAATCTTTTTTTCTGAATTTTTATCTACATAAGTTACAAAATCATGAAATCCTTTTGTTTGAATGTTATCTGATGTGAGCTCATCATGTTCTTCTAAAATGTAGTTCCCTACTTGTTTTGAAAGCTCTTTTACCTGAGATGAAATATTTTTTAGGTTCATATATGATTCTATTAATAAGTAAAGTGTTCAGGCAATGTAATAAAAAAAATATTGATATATTAAATTTTTAGTTTTGATTATTTGAATTGGTCTGAGATTTAATTTGAATTTCCACATTGTTATGCTTGTTTAGATCAATTAATCTGACCTCTTTTATGGTTTCTGCAAGGTTTTCATTATAGTTGGTTTCTACTTTAATATAATTGTCGGTAAAACCGAACATTTTTCCTTCTTTGTTATAATGTTCAAAAAGGACAGGGCGGTTTTCGCCGAGATGTCTCCGATAAAATTTCTTTTGTTTTTTTTCTGCCAGGCTCTGGAGTATCCGGGCTCTTTTTTTTATGATGTGCCCGGGCACTTTATGATTCATCTTTGCTGCCCTGGCATTAGGCCTTTCAGAAAAAGGGAAAACATGATAATAGGAGGCATCTGTTTCCTGAAGAAATTGCTCTGTAATTTTGAATTTTTTTTCATCCTCTCCTGGGAAACCTACAATTACATCCACACCAATAAATGCATCCGGTATTTTTTTTCTGATTTGATTCACCTTATCCTGAAACAATTCTCTGTTGTATTTTCGGTTCATTTTGTCGAGAATGTCATTACATCCTGATTGGAGGGGGATGTGGAAATGGGGCAAAAATTTTTCTGATTGTGAAATAAAACCGATGATTTCACTGGTTAACAGATCTGGTTCAATGGATGATATTCGGTATCTTTTAATGTTTTTAACTTTACTTAGATTTTTAAGAAGATCCAGGAATGATTCGTTGGTTGTTTTCCCAAAATCTCCGATATTAACTCCTGTCAGAATGATTTCTTTTATACCTGCGCCGGCGATTTTCTCTGCTTGTTTGATGATTTCTTTTATTTCCTGATTGCGGCTTCTGCCCCGTGCAAAAGGAATGGTACAATAGGTACAAAAATAGTCGCAGCCATCCTGTACTTTTAAGAAAGAGCGTGTTCTATCTCCTTGTGAGTAAGCATGGTGGTAATTGTTTATTTCATTAAGTTTGCAGGTATGAATTTCCGGGCTTTCCTTTTTGCTGATCGTTTTTTCAATATAATCAAACGCCCTGAATTTTTCGCGATGTCCAAGGATCAAGTCAACACCTTTAATAGAGGCAAGAGTTTCAGGTTGAAGCTGTGCATAACATCCCACTACAATAATTTTAGAATCCGGGTTTAGATTTCTGGCTTTTTTAACCGCTTGTTCACTCTTTTTATCTGCTTTTTGTGTTACCGAGCAGGTATTGATTACATAAATATCTGCTTTTTCATTAAAGTTCACTTTCTGATATCCATGTTCAGTAAATTGCCTTGCTATTGTTGAGGTCTCGGCAAAATTCAATTTACACCCTAAAGTATGAAAAGCTATCTTTTTCAATGTATGATCATTTTAACAGTGCGCAAAGGTAAGGAAATAATAAAAAAAATATCAATTGGAGTGTTCTTTGTAATTGTAGTATAGCTGGCGAACAATTCCGTCGGCTACTCCAAATTTTGGTACCAGAATTTTTTGGGCATCAGCCCATTTCATGATATTCAGGTAAATCTGGGCAGCAGG
Organism: uncultured Bacteroidales bacterium; assembly: GCA_964633615.1. GTDB lineage: Bacteria > Bacteroidota > Bacteroidia > Bacteroidales > UBA12077 > JAGXLC01. The sequence goes on from CAZWHH010000136.1 coordinate 6,168, forward strand.
AATGATCACATCTGCTCTGTCCGGGTTCATTCCCAGTAATTTGATCCGGTCATTAATCGGATAGGAGAGCAGGGTTTCGTATATTTCCCTGAGTTTATTGTAAGAGAGGGGCTTCATTGGTTTTTTGCCAGACAATTTGAATAATTTGTTAATGTTTCCACCTGATCCGATTATCTTCAAACCAGGATAATTGTCTTTGAGACCCTGAAGTGCATCTTTCATTTTTTTATACTCACCTGGTTTTACCTGATTTTTGATTATCCTGATGGTTCCGATATTAAAAGAATGTGACAACATAATTTCCCCACGGGCAAACAAGGTTATTTCTGTACTTCCTCCACCTACATCAACGTAAAGATAGGATTTTGTGTTATCAATCATATCAGCTATTCTATTGGAATAAATAATTTCCGCTTCATTTTTTCCGCTGATTATTTCAATATTGATGCCTGTTTTTTTTCTGACTTCTTCTACAATTTCTTTACCGTTAGCCGCTTCCCTCATAGCTGAAGTTGCACATGCCCTAAAATCGATTACATCGTGGACATTGATAAGGTGATGAAAAGCATGCATGGTACTAATGAGTTTTTCTTTCTTTACTTCATCAATGTATCCATGGTTGAATACGTCAAACCCTAATCGTATGGGGATTCTCACCAATGA
>CAZWHH010000137.1:0-6812 GCA_964633615.1 uncultured Bacteroidales bacterium
CTTTGGTGATTCCAAAACTTGAACCTCCACGATTTGGTTTTACAAAACAGGGGAGTCCTGTTACTTTGATAATCTCAGTGGTATTTAAAGGGTCATTTTTTCTGATTGTTTTAAATTCAGATACAGGAATTTCATACCCTGTGATATAATTTTTGCTGAATATTTTATTAAAAGTTAGTGATGAAGCGAGTACTCCGGAAGTAGAGTAGGGGATGTTCAGGGTTTCAAAATATCCCTGGAGCAGGCCATTTTCCCCGGGTGTGCCATGAATAATGATTAGTACACAATCAAAAGCTATTTTTTTATTTTCAAGGGTCACACTAAAATCATTCTTGTGGACTTCATATTCTTTATTGTTTATATGAAGCTTCCAGCTATTGCCTTTCAGGATAATTTTAAAGACACTATAATCGGTATTTTGTAATGAGTCCTCAAGGGTTTTTGCACTGTTCATGGATACCGGGAATTCTGATGAATTTCCTCCTGCAAGGATAGCTATGTTTTTTTTCATATTTCAGGTGTTTCAGGAACCTTAATTTTAAATCATCTTAGTGCAAATATCGTTTTATGTTTCGATAATTCAAAGGGAGCGACAGATTTTTATGGTCTGGAGGAGATATAATTTCTCCATTTTTCAATAGCTTGCTGCATATCTTCGGGTATTTCAGAGTCAAAGGACATCTTTTTGCCGGTTTTAGGGTGAACAAAACCAAGCGTTTTTGCGTGCAGGGCTTGTCGGGGGAGTATTTCAAAGCAGTTTTTTACAAATTGTTTGTATTTAGTAAAAAGAGTGCCTTTCAAAATCCGGTCACCTCCATATTCCGCATCATTAAACAGAGAGTGACCGGTGTGTTTCAAGTGAATTCTGATTTGGTGGGTTCTGCCTGTCTCCAGTTGGCATTCAATTAAAGAAACATATCCCATGTCCTCTAAAACTTTGTAGTGCGTTATTGCCCGTTTGCCCCTGTCTCCGGCAGGATATACCTGCATAACCTTTCTGTTTTTTAAGCTTCTGCCAATGTATTCATCAATGGTTCCGCTTTCTTCTTTGAAGCTACCCCAGGCAAGGGCAACATATTTTCTTTCCGAGGTTTTATCATAAAATTGCTTTGCAAGATGATTCATAGCGAATTCATTCTTGGCTATCACAAGCAGTCCTGATGTATTCTTGTCTATTCTGTGTACGAGGCCCGGCCGTGGCGCGCCATCTTTAGATTCAGGCAAATCTTTCATATGGTAAAGCAAAGCATTAATCAACGTGCCGCTATAATGCCCGTAAGATGGGTGTACCACCATGCCCGCTTCTTTATTGACTATAATCAGGTCGTCGTCTTCATATATTATGTCCAGGGGGATATTTTCCTGGATTAATTCTATTTCACTGGGAGGATAAGCAAGTACTATGGTTATCACATCTCCCGGTTTTACTTTGTAATTAGGTTTTACCTGATTTTGATTGACTAAAATATTACCGGCTTCCGCTGCACTTTGAATTTTATTTCTTGAAGTGTTTTCCAGCCTGTTCACCAGGAATTTATCAATTCTCAAGGGTTTTTGATTCTTATCCGCTACAAATTTATAGTGTTCGTATAATTCCTGGTCGTTTTCGTTTTGATTGAGACTATTTTCAGCCATTGCTTTAATGAGTTACCAGAAATTTTTTTCTTATTCTGAATGTTTGAGTTGAATTGCTTATTTGCAGGATATACATGCCTTGTTTCAGGTTTGAAATATTCACAGCCTTTGGATTTGAGGATAGTTTCCCTTCTTTAACTTTTTGTCCTATCATGTTGTAAATGGAATAGCGGGCCTCCTGGTTCACATTTGTTTTAACATTCAACTGGTAATTGGCTGGATTTGGATACAGTTTCATGTCGTAATTATTTTCTTCCCTGTTGATATTTGTATACTCATGTTCAGTGGGTTCTAAATATTTCCCAAAAACGGGTCTGATCATTAGTGTTCCTTCAATTTCTGAACCTGTCCAGTTTCCATTCAGGTTATAATAAGTTTTATTATTATTGATGTTATTCAGGTCGAAACCAATATTCATCATATCGGTTGTGTATTTCTGATAGCCGATGAAGAACTCTCCTTCCTCTATAAATGGCTTTTCGTAAAAGATGTAGTTGTTAAATTGATTGACGGAGTCCTGGTAGACAGGAATAAAATTATCTTCTGAGTGTATGACTTCCCCGGGTTTGCCGTTATTGTTTTCCCAAATCAGTATTTTAAAATAGTTCTGACTGGCACTGTCTTTGGTTTGATTAAAATAGATATGAAGGCCCTGAAGGGTATCCTCTTTATAATTATTAAACTTTACAGCTACCTGTCCATTTTCACTTCCCTGACCTATGAGTCCATACCCGTTTTCTGCAATTCCATCATCATAGGCGTAATAGTTATAAAAGTTTTGGTAATTTTCTACGGTATCATTCCACCGGTAGGGAGCTCGTTCACTTAGGGTATCCGTCACCAGGTAACTCAATATTTTAAACCGGGCAGAATCCATTTCATTATCCGGAAAGATATAGTCCAGGTTTCTTTGATACTCTTCTGTAGTGTAAGGGGGGATATTTTCTCCCGTTCCCCCTGTAAAAGTGTAGCTGCCGCTAGGTCCCATAAGGTCAGTGATGGCAAATTCCCGGGATATGTTCCAGGTTTGGTTTCCCAGGTTTTTATAGGTAATTGAAATTATTTCTTTCATTTCATAGGTGTTGGCTACAGAAAAGTGAGGCCAGGGTATCGCATTATAATTGATGAGTAAGGGTGCCAAGGGCTTAGAAAAGGCAATATCATTAATGATGGTATCCTGGGCCGTTCTGCCTGTATCAAGTCTTATAAAATCAAGATTCCAATGGTCAACATTTCCAACAATGCTCGGTACTGTGCTTGTCCCTGAAATGCTTGCATAATTGATAAACCGTAGACGGAAATCTTTGTTCAGATAAGATGTATTTCGAATAGGAAGATGTACAGGCCAGAAGCTGGAACTGCCTGCTTCATTTGTATTAATTGTATCTGTATGCCGGGCGGGCAAATAAATTTCAACTAATTCTGAATTTTCCTCGTTATAAGAGGCCTGCCAAATACTTTTCCATTGATTCAAATCTTTATTATAGAATTGTAATACCAGTGAATCGCCAGGTTCAGGGGTGTCACCAAGACCTCCGGGTTGATAGTAAAAACTAATATATATGGAATCTCCTTCGGTAAGATTCAGTCTGATTGGCTTTGAAGTTAATGAGTCGGCTAAGAAACCGGAAGAATTACTGTTTTCATGAAGAGTTCCTTCTCTGTTAATAGCATCCAGAGTAGCCACCCCTATGGAAGGGGGATTTTTAGGGAATTGATCATTAATGTAGGCTTCCTGATCACTCCACAAAGAATCATCCGGGTATCCCACATTTTTTGAAAAATCTTCAATTAATGGTAAGTCAATTGTATCATTGGCAGCTTTGCTGTAGTTGTCTTTTACATTGTGTTTTTTTAAATGATCATATTTTATTTTTCCGGTTAATACTTCCTGACCATTTAAACCTGTGGGAAACAAAATAAAAATCAATAAGCATATTATCAGGCTATTGCGAATCCAACTCATAATTGTCTGTTTTTATTCCGGCAGTATCTGGCTGTGGTAATTTGGTTGAGTCAACCGTTAACCAAAGGTCAATGTATGCGCCAAGTCTCACTTTTTTATTTTTTTTATAAGGAGGATATTGTTGCCATACTTTTGCATTAGTTGAATCTTCCTGATCTTCAATTGATTTGTCGTACTTAACAACGCCGAGATTCATAGCTGATTCAATTATTTTTGTTTTGGCTTTTTTTAACTTTAATGATTTTAAATCAGGCAAGGAGGTTCTTTTATTGCTGAGTCCTTTTCCCAATACTAAATCAACTTTTGTGCCTTTGGGAATGAGTTCTCCCGGCTTGATTTCCTCACCATCCACTTTTTGTTTAAGCACATTATTTACGGCAATATCCGGAACATGAATGAGCTTCCCTACTTTAAGGCCTGAGTTATTAAGTGTTGCTTTAGAATGCCTGTGAGATATCCCAACTACATTGGGCATTTTGACTTTCTCTGGATTTGTTGCATTCATGGTTATAAAGATCTTTCTTCCCTTTTTTACGTGAAAACCCGACTGGGGATTTTGCTTTGCAACCGTTGCTTTAGGCCAGTTAACCTGATAAATCGAATCGGTGACAATTAGTTTTAAATTGTAATCATCTGCTTTTTCTTTGGCCTCTTCCAGCTTCATCTTTTTAAAATCAGGGACTGGTAAAGTATCTCCGTGGTGAGTATAGATATCCAGGAAAATAAATACAATTGAAAAAATTATTATAGCGCTTACGATGGCAATAACTAAATGTTTAAGAAAATCTTTACTGGTGATGAAGCGAAAAAAATTCATTGTCGGTTTTTTGAAGTTATTCACATTAACGTGGTAGCAAAGATAAAATTATGTTTAATATGAAAAAACTAAAATTATGCTTAATTGAAGTATTGATTGTTAATGATTTTGAATTTTTAATTCTTTAAGCCTTGCCTCCCTGCTTGTTTGGTTTGATTGTTCAGTTCTGTAATTTTACTATGTTTGTAAAGAAAATCAGCAAGCAAATGAATGACGTGTCTATTGCAATCATAGGAGCCGGAGTTGTGGGATTGGCTATTGCACAGGAATTAGCTGAAGAATACGAAAATGTTTTTCTCATAGAAAGAAATAAAACTTTCGGACAGGAAACAAGCAGCAGAAACAGTGAGGTGATCCATGCAGGGATTTATTATCCGGAAAATAGTTTGAAAGCCAAATTGTGTGTTGAAGGAAGAAAATTGTTATACGAGTTTTGTGATAATTTTGAGGTACCTTATAATCAATGTGGAAAATTAATTGTTGCCACTTGTCAGGAAGAAGTAAATCATTTGAAAGAACTTAAAGAGAAAGCTGTTAATAATGGAGTGGAAGATATAAGAATGATTGAAAGTACAGAAATTAAACAGCTTGAACCCGAAATAAAAGCTGTGAAAGCTTTGTTCTCCCCCTCTACAGGAATCGTAGATACTCATACACTAATGAAGCAAATGGAGACAAATGCAGTGAATAAAGGGGCAGAGTTTGCCTATCATGCCGAAGTTAAAAATATAAACCGGATTGAGAATGGATATCAGATTGAGTTATTAGATGCCGATGGAGGTTTCTTTTCTTTTACTTCAGACTGTGTGATTAATGCTGCAGGACTTAACGCCGATCAAATTGCCCGGATGGTTGGTATTGAAGATGATGGTTTGAAACTCACATTTTGTAAAGGAGAATATTTTCGGATAAATCCTCCAAAAAATAAATTAATCAACAGGTTGGTTTATCCGGTTCCAAATAAGAACCTTGAGGGGATTGGTATTCATGTTACTGTTGATTTAGGTGGTATGGCAAAACTAGGTCCGGACGTTACCTGGCTGGAGAGCAATGAATATGATTATTCTGTAACCCACTCCAGGAAAGAAACGTTTTATAAATCGGCTAAAAGGTTCTTGCCTTTTCTTAACCTTGAAGATCTGGCACCGGAGATGGCAGGTATAAGGCCAAAACTACAACGATCGGGAGGTCCTGTAAAAGATTTTTACATAAGAGAGGAAAAGGATCGTGGATTTCAGGGATTTATAAATTTAATAGGTATTGAATCACCGGGACTTACTTCAAGTTTGGCTATTGCCAGGCATGTTCAGAATTTAATTTAAATCTAATTGTCATTTTCCTAACTGTATTGATTTACAGGTGTTTATTTGTATGTGCGATAACGGACAAGGATGTATCGTTTTCGTGCATAATTAGTTGAAATGTTAATGAAGTTATTTTAATACTCATTTGTTTATTAGCCTGTTGAGTGAACTGGCATATAGATTGTTATTTCTAACTGACTAATCAAAACAGAGAGAAAAATGTTTAGAAATTACATAATTACTGCATTCAGGACCTTATGGAGAAATAAAGGGTATAGTTTTATTAATATTGCTGGGTTTGCAATAGGTATAGCTTGTACTGTTTTAATCCTGATGTGGGTTATGGATGAATTGTCTTTTGATAATTATCATGAGAAGAAAGATAGGATTTACCGGGTGTTGGTTAATTCACACTCAGGAGATGATGAGCTTAAAATTGGGGTAACGCCTGGTATTTTAGGGCCTATGCTTGAAGATGAGTACCCTGAAATTGAGGAAGCCACCAGGTTTAAATGGATAGGTAACCATACCTTTGTTATGGGAGATAAAAGAATAAGTGAAGGAGGCAGTGGTATTACAGATTCAAAACTTTTTTCAGTATTCACCTTTCCATTTATTGAAGGTGATCCGAATACCTGTCTTGATGATCCTAAATCTATTGTATTAACAGAAACCCTGGCAAAAAAATATTTTGAGGATAACAATGCCTTAGGTAAAGAGATTGAATTACTTGGTTTGGGACTCTTTAAAGTTACTGGTGTTATTGAGGATATTACGCACAGCCATTTTAAATTTAATTATTTAATTCAATTTGATTGGGCGGCCAGAAATGTATTTCACGATAATATCGACGAAATAGGTTCATTCAACTACACAACCTATATTTTAACAAAAGAAAACATTAATGCCCAGGCATTGAACAGGAAAATTAAACCCTTTTTCAGAGATCATTCTGATGGGAACTCTACTGCAGAAGAAAACTTTTCTACTTTATATTTGCAACCTCTCAAAGATATTTACTTGAAATCAGACATATCTTATGATTTTACAGACCGCGGTGACATTAGAAATATTTATACTTTTTCAGCTA
>CAZWHH010000138.1:0-6802 GCA_964633615.1 uncultured Bacteroidales bacterium
AAAATCATTCCCGGAACAGGCAGAAGTTCTCTTTAAACAAGCAGAAGAGGATGCCAAGTGGCGTTATAAAAAATACAAAAAGCTTGCAGAAGAATAGGGCTCTTTGTTTTTTATAACTTCAATTAATATATGAGGAGGCAGGATTTATTCCTGCTTCCTTTTTTATTATGTTTTAATTATATTATATTTAATTGATTTAAAAAATGCAACTCCGTTGAAAAAAATACTATTTATACTGGCTATTATATTATTACCCGGTTTTATCTCCGCCCAGTTTTATCAGTGTCGAAATTATAATATTGATAACGGCCTGCCTTCCTCTGAAGTATATCATGTATTTCAGGATTCCAGGGGATATATCTGGTTTGCAACCAATATGGGAGTATCCAGGTATGATGGTTATAATTTTACCCATTATGGGATTGAAGACGGGTTGCCCGATAATACCATATTTGAGATTTATGAAGATTATAAAGGGAGAATTTGGTTTGTCTCTTTTTCTCTGCGATTGTCCTATTTGTATAATGACAGTATTCACAAATATGAACATAATCAAGCGATTTCTGATTATTTAAATAAAAATTATGTTGCAAGAAAAAAAGCCTTTTATATAGATTCCAGCGATAATGTGTTTATCGGATTAGACCACTATGGGGCAATAAAAATTGATAGTACAGGGCATATTAAAGAACTTGTTGAAAACCACAATAGGAATATTAATATTTTTTGTTTTGATGATGCAAGCATTCTTGCTCCGAGTTCTCTTAAATGTGAACATATTATAGTAAGGGAAAGAGAAAAGATAACTGATTCAATTCATTTTAATTTTAATTTTGAAAAGAATTTATCTCCAACTCAGTTTGCTATTCGTCAGGATTCCTCTGTCCTGTCAAGTGTTTCCAATTGTGTTTATAAATATGTAAATGGGAAGCTGGAAGAAAGGCGTTGTTTTGATAATAAAGTAACCTGGATGAGCAGGGATAAAAAAAATAATCTTTGGGTCGGTACCTTTAAAGGAGTTTTCAGATTTGATCAAATGGATTTGAGTGATATGGGCGATTCTTTATTCATGGACAACTCTGTCAGTTCAGTAATAGAAGATAATGAAGGGGGGTACTGGTTTACAACACTTAAAGACGGAGCTTATTATATTTCAAATTTGAGTTTGAAAACTTTAACTAAGCAAGACGGATTGCTTTTTAATAACCCGGTCAGACTTGAACTAGATGGGAAAAATCAACTATGGATTGCTTATGACAATCCGGGTATTAGTAAAATGAATCCTTATGAAATTTTAAACTATCGGTTACCAAGTAAAGGGTCCAATGTAGTTCATAGTCTACAATATGATACGAGTTTAAATAAAATATTTCTGAGTCGTTGGGATGGGATTTATTCTATTTATAGATCTGGCCCGGAAATGAGGATAAAAAAGATTAATGGTACTCAGGCCAGAGATATTGAATTTTTGAAAAATGATACATTATTGGTTTTGGTTGCTAATGGAGTTATTAAAATTCATAATAATAAAGTAGTTTATTCTTCTGCTGCCAGTGGTGATTTTAAGTATAGTCTGAGTACAGGATTTTTGGACCGGGATGGAACCATCTATTTAGGGGGATTAAATGGGATGTGGCGTTATAAGAAAGGGAAATTCCAACATCTTGGGAAAAAAGATGATAGATTTTATTACAGGATAACTGATATTAAAAGATATAACAAAGATTTTTTAATGGCTGGCACACGTGGTGGAGGCTTGCTATTAATGTCCGGGGATACTGTCTACCAGGTTACTGAAGAAGATGGATTATTAAGTAACTCGATAGAGTCTTTTATAGTGAATAATAGCGATGTATGGGTAATTACGAATAAAGGTTTATCTAGAATTACCTATTATGATATTACTGCAAATCTTTTTAATATTCATAACATTAATAAAAAGAACGGACTGCCTACCTCTGAAATTAATGATCTGGCCATTAAGGATTCCATAATCTATTTAGCTTCTCCTAAAGGTCTTACATATAGCAATTTAAAAGATTTGCAAATTAATAATTATGCTCCTCCCATTTATATTCAGAATATTAGCATTAATGGGAAAGATACAAACATTAAGAAAAGTTTTGATTTAAAACCACGGGAAAACTATTTGTCAATCAATTATAAAGGATTGTGCTATAGAAGTGCCGGTAACGTAGTTTATCGTTATAAAATGGAGGGACTTAATAACAACTGGACGCAGACCACAAGGACTTTTAAATCTTTTACCACTCTGCCGCCCGGAGACTATAAATTTATGGTTTCTGCCAAAAATGAAGATGGAATATGGAGTAAAAGTCCTGCCTCGGTATCTTTCCATATTGCAAAACCTATTACAAGTCAGTGGTGGTTTATTGCTTTAATTATAATAATAATAGCGGGCAGTGCCTGGGCTGTTTTTAATTTGAGGGTGAAAATGATCCAAAGAAAGAATGAATTAATTCACGATATTAACTCCTATAAGCAACAGATTTTAAGACAACAGATGAACCCTCATTTTATTTTTAATACATTGAATTCCATTCAGTATTTTCTGCTGGATGAAGACACCACTTCTTCCTTAACTTACCTGGCTAAATTTGCTAAATTAATGAGAATTATACTTGATAATTCACAACATACTTTTATTCCTGTTGAAGATGAAATAAGAGGACTGGAGTTGTATCTGGAACTGGAATCATTGAGATTTGAAAAATCATTTGATTATGAAATAAATATAGATAAAGACATTAATTCTTTTAATTATAAAATCCCAGCTTTACTTTTACAGCCTTATGTGGAAAACTCTATACGACACGGTCTACTTCATAAAAAAGATAAAGGTTACTTAAAAGTACATATAAAAAAGCATGATAATTCTCTTTTTTGTATGATTGAAGATAATGGAATAGGAAGGGAGAAATCTGAAATGATAAAGATGGAAAAAGGGCCCATGAAAAAGTCTTTGGGATCAAGAATTACTGAAGACCGGATCAATATTCTCAATTCATTATACAGCGATGAGATTGATGTGAATTACCACGATCTGACAGATGAAAAAGGAAAACCTTCGGGTACAAGAGTGGAGATAAAGTTGCCATTTGTGGTGTAGGGATTTTGCTTTTATTTGAACTATTTTTTTTTTATCTTGTTCAAAATATAAACAATAAAATTCAAACATTATGGCAGATCTTAGAACCTCCTTTCTTGGTATTGAAATAAAGAATCCTGTTGTTGTAGGAGCTTCTGCTTTTTCAAGTGATATTGAAAAACTTAAGCAAATCGAAAAAGCAGGTGCCGGTGCCGTGGTCTACAAATCTCTTTTTGAAGAACAAATTCAACTGGAAAGAGCACAATTTGACGAAGAGCTTACCGAGTTTAATGAAAGACACTCAGAAATGGTCACTACTCATCCTTTTGTTGAGCATGCCGGACCAAAAGAACATTTGGTTGAATTAGAAAAGGCTAAGAAAAATTTAAATATACCAGTTATTGCCAGTTTAAATGCAATTTTTAAGGATACCTGGGTGGAGTATGCTCAGCGAATTGTTGAAACGGGTGTGGATGGGATTGAATTAAATTTTTATAAAGTCCCTAATGATTATGATAAAGATGGCATTGATATTGAAGAAGAGCAGATCGATATCCTGAAGAATATCAGAGGCAAGATCTCGATACCTATCAGTGTGAAAATCAGCCCGTTTTATACCAATACTTTAAACATGATCCGCCAAATGGATGAAGAGGATATTAACAATGTCGTTGTATTCAACAGGATGTTTGAGCCTGATGTAGATATTAAAAAGCAAAAACATAAGTTTCCTTTTAATCTCAGTAATAAAGGGGATTATAGATTACCTTTGAGGTTTGCCGGGCTGCTTTACGGTAAGATAAATGCAAATATTACTGCCAATACAGGGATTTATACCGGGGAAGATGTGATCAGGCTGCTGCTCTCAGGAGCTGATACAACCCAGGTAGTAAGTACCTTGTATAAAAATGGAATAGATTATATTGGCCAAATGCTTCAGGATATTGAAAAGTGGATGGATGAAAATAATTTTAAAGAAATCAATGATTTTAAAGGAAAGCTTGCCAAAAGTCAAATACCTGATCCATTTGTTTATAGAAGGGCTCAGTATGTGGATATTCTAATGAATCCTCATGAGATTATTAAACAATATAAATATTAAAAGAGGAATTTTTGCCATAACCCAAAGCCCCGGAAACTTATAAATCCAGTTTCCGGGGCTTTTATTCTGCATCGTATATTATTTATTTTATTTTTACCAGCACATCTCCTTTGTTAACTGTATCTCCCTGCTTGAAAAATATTTCCTTTACTTCCCCCTCATGCTCTGATAACACTTCATCAAAAGTATTATTGTTTTCGATATAGCAAATTCTTTCTCCCTTTTTTATTTTTTTACCTATTTCAATAGATTTCTCCTCAATAAAATAATTGAAATTAAAGTAAACACGACCCATATATGGCGATACAATAGTATTTTTATCTGGTGTTGCTTGTTTCTTTTTATTTTCTTCCCCGTTTTTTGATTTAAGATTTGCCAATTCTTCCTCAAATCGTTTTTTTGCAACTCCTGTTTTATAATCTTTATATTGTCTTTCGTGAATTGCAAACTCAAATAATTCTTCATTGTCCTGACCCAATTCCCAATTGTTTTCTTTCATCTTCTTTTTGTATTCTTCAAGCTTATTGGGATAAGCATCCTGCGGAGTTCCTGTATAGAACTTTTTACCTTGCTCTTTTGCCAATTCTACTATTTCCGGCGCAAGCTTACCGGGAAGTTTCCCTGATTTGCCCAAAATCATGTCCCAGGCATTGTTATCAATCATCTGAAATTTTGGATTTCCCTGAACTTCAGACATCACATTTAACAAAGCAATATTTTTTACATATTGACTGAATGGGGTAACTAACGGAGGGTTGCCCAGTTTGGGCCAAATATCAACAATTTCATCGAAGAGTCTTATAAGCAAATCGTCTTCTGTCAGAGGTTCTTTTCCATTTGCTTCCATTGTCTGATTAAGGCCAGACTGGATATCTTTAAGATCCGCCATCATGCTCCCCATCATACCTCCCGGAAGACCACTGTGGACTAACAAAGAAGACATGTATCGATTTCTTGGATTAATGAAGTATCCCAGAAAATCATCAATAAATTCCTGATTTAAGGCGCGGGCCTTCATATAAGCTTTCATGTTGATTTCGGGTACATCGAAACCGTCATCTTTCAGCATTGCTTGTATTGTAATGATGTCAGGATGTACCATCCCCCATGAAAGCGGCTCCATGGCTACATCAATATAATCAGCTCCGGCTCTTGCTACTTCAAGCATCGATGCTACTGAGAATCCGGGCCCGGAATGCCCATGATACTCAACAATCAGGTTGGGATATTTCTTTTTTATTTCTTTTACCAGTTTTCCTAAAGTAACAGGCCTGCCAACCCCGGCCATGTCTTTCAGGCATATCTCGTCTGTTCCATATTCAACGGCTTTATCGACTACACCCATATAGTAGTCAACTGTATGAATATCCGAGTGGGTAATACTCAGTGTAGCCTGAGAGATCATTCCTGCCTGTTTGGCATCTTTTATTGATAATTCCAGGTTACGATGGTCATTTAATCCGCAAAAAGATCTGGCGATATCAACACCCTGCGCTTTCTTTACATGAAACATTAATTCCCTGATATCTGCCGGAACAGGAAACATTCTTATCCCATTAAGAGCCCTTTCTAACATATGTGTTTGAATGCCTGCTTCATTGAATGGTTTGGTCCATTCTCTTACTGCCTGGTTGGGATTTTGTCCGTATAGCAGATTTACCTGTTCAAACGCTCCTCCATTGGTTTCAATTCTTGAAAAGCACCCCATATCGATTATTACAGGCGCTATCTTTTTTAATTGATCAACACGAGGCACATATTTACCACTCGATTGCCACATGTCCCGGTATACCAAACTAAATTTTATTTTTCTCTTCATAATTTAACAACTAGGTTAATACCTCAATCTGGTTTTTATTTAATCACTCTTTTCCTGTTTAATTTTTGTAAATTAAAATAAATTTAGGTTCAAATTTGGACGAAAAAATGGGTTGAAAGTTTTAACCACGGGTATATTATTTAACATAAAAAAAAAGTTGCTTTTAAAAACTCAACCAACTCTAATGTTCAGGGAATATGATTTTTATCATTGTTTTTTTTGTGTAGGTAGTCTTCTTTTGCAGCCTGATTTACTGAGAAGTATTTAAGGTTGAAAAAATAAGAAAATTTGTTTAAAAAATGAAACAAATAATTAAAAAAAACGTTTCATAATTTAAGTTGCTGTAACAAATTTAAATTTTGGGTTCAGTTTTTCAGTAAATTTTAGGGTTAGTAAATGGGTAACAGGAAAGTCAGAAGCTAATGAAGTTTCTGGCTTTTTTTTATTTATTTTCTATCTCTTTTAATATCGGTATTTTTTTTAATGCCACTTAGCTTTTGTCCTTTGGGTTCTTCAATAGGCTTTTTGTTTCTTACTGCTGTCTATTGAATTTTATGTGGAATTTTTTAATTTCTGATTAATTCTATGCAAATTTTAAACAAATTTCCTGGTATTTAGAATTTATAGGATACCCCAACACTTAACAGCTCTTTAAACTGAATTTTTGGAACTTCGTTTACTACTACTTCCTCGCCATTGATCTTTTTGTATACTGGAAAATTAATATCGTCATCATAAATTATATGTGTATTGATGGTTGTTGTTATCAAGT
>CAZWHH010000139.1:0-6795 GCA_964633615.1 uncultured Bacteroidales bacterium
CCTATTACCTCACCTATTTTTGGGAAAAGCACATCCAGAGCGCGAACTGTTTTGTCATCGTCATTTTGTTTCATATAAAAAGCCTTAATAGATTTTGGGTAATCCACTACAATAACCGGCTTTTTAAAGTGTTTTTCGACCAGGTATTTTTCATGTTCAGCCTGCAAGTCTACACCCCATTTTACGGGGAATTCCCATTTTTGTTCTGATTTTTCCAGAATTTCGATGGCTTCTGTATATGTGATTCTTTGATAGGTGTTTTCAGTCACTAGCTTTAACCTGTCAATAAGCTCCTCATCGTACATTTGAGCCATAAACTCAAGATCATCCCTGTAATTTTCAAGGGCGTAACGAATCAGGTATTTTGTAAAATCTTCAGCAAGATCCATGTTGTCTTCATTGTCATAGAAGGCCATTTCCGGCTCAATCATCCAGAATTCTGCAAGGTGTCTGGGGGTATTTGAATTTTCTGCTCTGAATGTAGGACCAAAGGTATAAATTTTGGATAAAGCCAGGGCCCCTAGTTCTCCTTCTAACTGGCCTGAAACCGTAAGATTTGTTTCCTTTCCAAAAAAATCTTTTGAATAGTCCACTTTTCCTTTTTCATCTAATGGTGGATTTTTCATATCCAGTGTGGTTACCCGAAACATTTCCCCGGCTCCTTCAGCATCTGAACCTGTGATTATTGGAGTATGAAGGTAGTAAAATCTGTTTTCGTTAAAGTATTTATGAATAGCAAAAGACATTGCATGCCGTAGACGGGTTACAGCACCAAAGGTATTGGTTCTGAACCGTAAGTGTGCTATTTCTCTCAAAAACTCCATAGAATGCCCTTTCTTTTGTAAAGGGTATTTGTTCGGGTCAGCCGTTCCATATATAGAAATTTCATGAGCCTGGATTTCATATTTTTGACCTTTCCCCATTGATTCAACTAATTTTCCTGTCACTGAAATGCTTGCCCCTGTAGATATTTCCCGAAGAGTTTTTTCATTTTCTTGATTCACTTCCACCACAACCTGAATATTATGTACAGCAGATCCATCATTTAGGGCAATAAATTTTACATTTTTATTCCCTCTTTTGGTGCGTACCCACCCTTTTGCAATAACTTCCTGATTTAAGCTTTTTCCTTCCAGTAGTTCTTTGATTGCTGTATTTGTTCTTTCCATGAGTTGTGATTTATACTGTTTATGCCGAGCACAAAAATACAATAAAATATCCCACAATATAATAAAATATAGAACTAAAGTCCAAGTAAAAAACACGGATAAAATTTGTATTTGTTATAATTATTATTTATCTTAAACGGGATCCCTTTCCCGGGGATAATCCATAAAGGCCTAAAAATTAACATAAAAATATATTATTATGAACTGGATTGTTGAATATGAGTTAAATAACATTGAAAATGCACAAGAGAGAGCCTCGTTGGTTGTTAATGATATTCTTGAAGAATTTGAAAGATTAATCCCGGACGGCCCTCCTTTAGGATATAAACCTATTAAACTTATTAATGATAAAACTGCCGGACCAACCCTTTATTGGCCACTAGGAAAAGATTATTATAAGATTGGTTTAAATATTTCTAATGTATTTTACAACCAGGTAGCTTTTCAGTTCAGCCAGGAAATTTCCAGAGTATATTGTGATCCGAGAATTAACAATTGGTTTATTGAATTGGTAGACCAGGTTGTAGCCCTTTATATGCTGGAATTTTTGGGTTATAAATGGGAGATAGATCCTCCAATACAGGATTTAAAAGAATATCATGAAAATTTCACTAACTACAGGAGTAATCTTTTGGGAGCGGCTTTCAGTAAAATTGATATGGTTAAATATCAAATTTCT
This sequence comes from uncultured Bacteroidales bacterium, assembly GCA_964633615.1. Taxonomy (GTDB): domain Bacteria; phylum Bacteroidota; class Bacteroidia; order Bacteroidales; family UBA12077; genus JAGXLC01. Next base: position 1,849 of record CAZWHH010000139.1, read on the forward strand.
AATGAATGGGTTAAATATCAGATTAATAAGTTGATGGGACAAGAAAAGAGAAACAAGGGGAAGCTTTTGCTCATTGCGTACGAACTTTTATCTTTATTTAAAGAATCAGACAAAAACTGGCTTATGTTGCCCTATCTAGGTAAATGTTCAGATCCTGCTCCCCCTGAAGATTGCAATAATCTGGTCACAAACAGGAAAGCGAAGCCTAATTTTAAAAAATTGTTGGAGGAAGTACCCGAAGGAACAAAGCCTTTTGTAAAGAAGTTGATTGATAAATTTGGAATTTTTGAGCAAGAACCTTCATAAAATGATAGATTATGGAAGACAAGTTGTTTACGGTAGCCATACATAATTATAGCAGAGCTGAATTATTAAAGGGGAGGCTCAATGCTGAAGGAATAGAGTGTTATCTGAAAAATGTTAATTTGGTTCATTCCACTGTACCTGGTGGTGTTAAGGTCAAAGTTCATGGGAAAGATCTTGAAAAAGCACTTCGCATTATTGAGAAAGTTAGTGAGGAATACCGAAGTGAGGACAAAGAGCAATCTGATATTCCCAAAAAGGTTCAGCGGATCCTGGTTCCGGTAGACTTTTCTCATTATTCGAAAAATGCATGTAAGTATGCCATAGGACTGGCAGAGAAATTGGATGCTGAAATAAAACTGCTGCATGTCTATTATAATCCTGTAGTGAATTCCATGCCCATGACAGATACTTATTATTATCAGGTTAATCTTGATGAGATCATCAGAGACATTGAACTGCGTGCTAAAAAGCAAATGGAAGAATTTTACAAGGACATTAAGGGTCAGATTGATCAGGAAAAACTTGATAACGTGAAATTAGATTATACCTTAGTCAGAGGAATCACCCATGAGGAGATTATTATAAAAAGCGAGGAGTATCAACCCGATGTGATTATTGTAGGGACCCGTGGTTATGGAGAAAAGCAGGGAGATCTGATTGGTGGAGTCACACGAAAAATTATTAATAGCTCGCAGTTTCCTGTTCTGGCAATTCCTGAAAATTCAACTTATGAGGGAATTAACAATATTAATATCATGTACACAACAGATTTTGATGATTCTGATTTTGATGCCATCAGGAAGCTGATGAACCTGGTGAGACCTTTCAATGTCCGTCTCCATTGTGTGCATATAAGTTCAAGTGATACAAACGAGATTGACCAGGTAAAGATGAATCTGCTTAAAGAGCATATCAGAAAAGACTTTAACAAACAGCATTTTGAATGCAACATCATAGAAAAAGATGATGTACTGGAAGGAATACAAGAGTTTGTAGAAGAAAAGAGCATTGATATTATTTCATTGGTAACTCATAAAAGGAATATTATAACGAAATTATTTAATCCCAGCGTGGCTAAAAAGTTGTTATTTCATACCAATGTTCCATTACTGGTATTTCATGCTCAGGAATAATACCCCAAAATAAATTTTACTCTCAGCCGGGTTCACTCTAATTAAGGCGATACTCTGCAAGAATTGTATAGTTTAGCTTAGATTCTAAAGTATTTTAACAAGACCTCTGCGATCTGGAGGTCTTGTTCGGTGGTAATTTCCTGTTTTGTGCAATGCATGACCCACTTTTTCAGATTTTCATTTTTAGGAGTTGAGCTTGTATTAAATTTGGTTTAAGAAGTTTAGATTTAATCTCTTTTGATTTGGGTAATACATATTGGAGTTGCCTTATTTCCTTAATTTCATTTATAGCCTTCTCTGGTGATAGATTAATATTATTTTTTATAAGTGTTCTCTCTAATTCCTTATATACGGCATAAGCCGCAAAACAAATGCATATATGAGCTTCGATTCTTCTTTTCAATCTATGATAAATAGGCCTGATCCTTAAGTCTGTTTTTGATATGCGAAATGCTTTTTCAACTTGCCAGAGTTGATGGTATTGCTTTATTACTTTTTTTCTTGAATAATTTGTATTAGTTACATATCCTTTCAGCCCATCCCAGACGCTATCTGCATTGAATTTTTCGTAATCAATGGTGATTTTTACTTCACCAGTTAATTTGAGATATTTATTGTATCCACGGTTATTAATATGTTTTTTGGAAAGCTTGCCGCTTTCTACTCGCTTCTCCAGTCTTTTTAGACCTTTCTCCCTATTCTTTTTGTCATTATATGCCCTTTTCGATGAATAAGAGATAATTAACCTTCCGTTGGGTATTGAAATCTCACGAGGTTTATCTTCCTTTATATCCAGATTTAGTATTTTATTCTTGATAGTATCATTTACATTTTTTATCCTGCCTCCAAGAATATATTGATATTTTTCCTGTTTTAATTTATCAATATTCTTTTGTGATAGAAGTGCTGAATCGGCTACGATTACTGGCTTGTTTAGTTTAAATTTTTCTTGAAAGGATTTGAGTAGCGGAATTAATGTTTTGGATTCTGAAGTGTTTCCTTCGAATATTTGATAACCAATTGGAAATCCTAACTCCGTGACTAATAAACCAATCATTATTTGTGGTTGTTGGTGCTTGCCATCTTTCGAGAAGCCGGAAATACGATAATCATCTTCTTCTGATGCTTCAAAATACAGGGTAGTCATATCGTAAAAGACAATACCGATATTGCCTTGGGAAGTTTTTGTCGTGTGTTCAAATGAAATATTTTCTATCTTTTCTTTTTGGCTTGACTCTAGCTCATCCAAAAAACGATAGATGGAGTAAACACTCACATCTATATTTAAATGCTTCTTGAAGTAGTCGGTGGTCTTTAGTTTACTTCCAGGGTAGACCAGACGGCATAAAACGAGATTTCGAAAATAATTGCATGACCCATCGGTTGGAAAACCAATTTTGTCATAAATTTTTCCCAGAATTAATTCCGAACCTACAATTTGTAAATGCTTATTGGAAATGCTATTTACGAAATTTTCAACAACCAAATCGTCATGTTCAACAAAGAGACTTTGCATGCCTTCAAGGCGATCTAGCTCGGTTTTTGCAAGTTGAAAAAGCAAGTCTTCTTCTCGTTTTGTTCTAGCTACACCAACAGTTTTTAGTACCTTATTGGTACGATTATTTTTATAAGCAATCTGGATGCTAATGGATCCACTTCGATTTCGATTTTTCCGGATAAACATATCCAAATTTAACTCCGCATGACCCAAATTGCAAATTTTTAAAACTTAAATTGCTGATTATCAATGATAATTTTTTGGGCGTCGAGATCGCTGCACAAAACAGGTGAGGAGATTATTATAAAAAGCGAGGAGTATCAACCCGATGTGATTATTGTAGGGACCCGTGGTTATGGAGAAAAGCAGGGAGATCTGATTGGTGGAGTCACACGAAAAATTATTAATAGCTCGCAGTTTCCTGTTCTGGCAATTCCTGAAAATTCAACTTATGAGGGAATTAACAATATTAATATCATGTACACAACAGATTTTGATGATTCTGATTTTGATGCCATCAGGAAGCTGATGAACCTGGTGAGACCTTTCAATGTCCGTCTCCATTGTGTGCATATAAGTTCAAGTGATACAAACGAGATTGACCAGGTAAAGATGAATCTGCTTAAAGAGCATATCAGAAAAGACTTTAACAAACAGCATTTTGAATGCAACATCATAGAAAAAGATGATGTACTGGAAGGAATACAAGAGTTTGTAGAAGAAAAGAGCATTGATATTATTTCATTGGTAACTCATAAAAGGAATATTATAACGAAATTATTTAATCCCAGCGTGGCTAAAAAGTTGTTATTTCATACCAATGTTCCATTACTGGTATTTCATGCTCAGGAATAATACCCCAAAATAAATTTTACTCTCAGCCGGGTTCACTCTAATTAAGGCGATACTCTGCAAGAATTGTATAGTTTAGCTTAGATTCTAAAGTATTTTAACAAGACCTCTGCGATCTGGAGGTCTTGTTCGGTGGTAATTTTTATATTTTCCGGATTTCCCGCGACAAGATTTACGCGTATACCGGAATTTTCCACAACACTTGCATCATCAGTAAAAGATTGTTCAAAACTTTGCTGATATGCTTTTTGTAGTATTTCACTTTTGAAAACCTGGGGTGTTTGAATTATTTTGTAATGTTCGCGATTCAAAGCTTTACTATTCTTCCCGTTCGTAAACCTGATGGAGGATTCAATATCCTGATAAGGAATTGCACTCCCTTTTTTTGCTGCTTCCTGAAATGTTCTGTCAAGGGTGCCGGTAGAAACAAGAGGTCTTACTCCATCGTGTACTGCAACAAGACAGGGCTCATGAATATATTTTAGTCCGTTTTTTACTGAATGAAAACGGGTATCTCCCCCTGGAACAATATGATGAGGGATATTAAAATTATAATCCTGGCAGATTTTTTCCCATTGCATGATCTCTTTTTCCGGGAGGACTAAAATAATTTCTAGGTGATTATTATAATTATAAAATTGTTTTAGTGTATAGGTTAGGATGGGTTTATCTCCAATTTTTAAAAATTGTTTGGGGATGATAGATTGCATTCTTTTGCCCACTCCTCCTGCAACAATAATTGCTTTGTAGTTCATGACACTGAAAATCAGATTATTGAATTAAGGCTCTACATAATGTTTATGATAAATTAACCTTTTTTCTACATCCGCAGGGAAAATTAATCATCTATTGTGTATAAAAATCTTCTAATGCTTTTTTTAGGGGTTTTCTCAAATTCAGTAGGATACAGTCTGACTTCTGAAATTTGTTTGAATTTGGGCAGTTCCTGGTTCAAACTATTCTTGTTTTCATTCATTATTTTTTGAAGTTTCTTCTCATCCAGCTCATTTTGATCTGCCAGTTCATAATCGGGATATACCAATGCTACTAGTTTATTTCCTTTATCAAGGACAAGCGTTTCCAAAACATAAGGCAGATTGTTTAATTTGGACTCGATTTCTTCGGGATATATATTTTCACCGGAAGGGCCGAGAATAA
>CAZWHH010000140.1:0-6784 GCA_964633615.1 uncultured Bacteroidales bacterium
AATACACATGATATTTTTTAACAAAAATAATAGGTTATTCTGTTATATGAAAATTAGTCTTGTAAAAAGAATAGTTATATCTAAAAAAAATAATTTTATATCTTTCTTTTAATCAGAATATATGAGAAAAACGATGTTGTAAAACTTTAAAAGGGTGAAAATTCCTTTAAACCTAAACACCCAAGATGAAATCCAAGATTTCGTTTATTGTTCATTGAAAGGAAGAAAAAAAAGAAATAGAGGTCTTTTTATCAACTAATTCATTATGAGAGGTATATAACTCTCGACCATTCTGTTATTAGAGAGTTGCAGACTTAAAAAAGATTTCTATCTTTGCTTTTTTTATTTTGTGAATATATTTTGTAACTGACTAAATTTTAATTAATTATGTTTAAAGGACATCCCAGAGGACTTTTTGTAGCATTTTTCGCCAACATGGGAGAACGATTTGGTTTCTATACCATGATGGGGATATTGGTTTTTTACTTAACTGCGAAGTATGGACTCACCGAGTCGAACGCAGGGGTTATTTATAGTGTGTTTTATGGCTTGATCTATGCCCTGGCTTTGGTTGGAGGCATCATAGCCGACCGGACAAAAAACTATAAAGGAACAATATACATTGGTTTAGTTACCATGTTAGCAGGTTATCTGCTTATGACAATTCCTGGTTTTGGCCTCGTTTTTACCATTGTCGCGTTATTTGTTATTGCATTCGGTAACGGTCTTTTCAAAGGTAACCTACAGGCAGTGGTTGGTCAGCTTTACGACAACCCAAAATATTCTCATTTAAGAGACTCTGCTTTCAGTGTTTTCTATATGGGTATTAACATTGGTGCATTGTTTGCACCTACTGTTGCGGCAAGCATCATTAACTGGTTTATCAAATCACAGGGATTTATCAGGAACAATGAATTGCCGGCTTTAATTCATGAGTTCAAGGAAGGAACAATTAACAAGGTTGATCTGGATAGCTTACAGGTTTTAGCCAATGAAGTTGCCGGGAAACAAATTTCTGACCTGTCCCTTTTCGCCCAGGAATATCTGGATGCCTATAGCACCGGGTTTAACTATGCCTTTGGAGCAGCTGCTGCAACCATGGTTATTTCCTTCCTTGTTTACACATTTTTCAAGAGAATGCTTCCTGACGTGAAGAAAGCAGAAGAATCGGCTGGAAAAGACGGCAAACCGGTAGAAATGTCAAAAGCAGAAACAAAACAAAGACTTACTGCTCTATTCCTTATCTTTGGAGTAGTAATCTTCTTCTGGATGGCATTCCACCAGAATGGATTAACAATGAATCTATTTGCAAGGGATTACACAGAAACCAGTGTAGGTCCGGGCACCTATCTGATATTTAATATCTGGTCGTTGCTTTCCATTGTAGTTGGTTTCTTTGGTTTAAGTGCCTTGCTGAAGAAAGGCGCAGACATAAAAACCAGGCTAATTGGAGGAATTGTTGCAGGTGCGGCTGCGTTTATTGCTTATTACAAATATCAGGGTTTTGACGCGACCAATCCAATTTCTCCTGAAATCTTCCAGCACTTTAATCCAACTATGATTGTACTGCTTACACCTCTCGTTGTGGGTATTTTTGCATGGCTCAGAAAACGAAATGCTGAACCATCAGCACCTCGTAAGATTGGTATTGGTATGATTATTACAGCTGTTGGGTTTGTGATTTTATTGATTGGTTCCTTAGGTCTGGATCCATTTTCACAATTAGGTCCGGATTCACCCAGAGTAAGTTCATACTGGCTGATCAGTACATATTTCACATTAACACTTGCCGAGTTATTCCTTAGCCCGATGGGTATATCATTTGTTTCAAAAGTGTCTCCTCCAAAATATCAGGGTCTGATGCAAGGTGGTTGGTTATTAGCCACTGCATTAGGGAATCAGATGTTATGGATCGGTAGTTATTTTTATGAAAGAATTGCCATTTGGCAGGTTTGGGCTATTTTTATAGTTCTCACGGTCATTGCAGCCGGATTTATTTTCTCAATTATGCGAAAACTGGAAAAGGTTTCTTAGACTAAGGGATCGTATATTTTTTTCTATATCCTGTATCATATCTGATGCAGGATATTTTTTTATACGAAGACTTTTCCGGAAACTTTAAAAACAATGCCATCTTAACTTGAGCCAGGCTCTTTTATTAAATATTCGCATCCTGAATATTTTTTGTCTCGAATTCATACTTATTTATACATTCCGGGTTTAATTTTTGTGGGGTAAAGAAATTTTGAATGATATCTATCTCAATTGTGTGGGTCATTCACTACTTTGTCTAATGATTTATCAATAAGTTCTATAACATCTCAGTTGGTGACTAAAAAAAGATTTATATATTTGTTTTGACTTTTTAGATATGGAATATTTATTTATTAACTCAAAAACAAATAAATTATGTTAAAAGGACATCCGAAAGGACTATTAGTTGCGTTCTTCGCTAATATGGGTGAGCGTTTTGGCTATTACACCATGTTGGCGATTTTTGTATTGTATCTCCAGGCCAATTTTGGTTTCAGTGCAAGCCAGGCTGGAGATTATTATGGAGGCTTTCTTTTTGGTATTTACTTCCTGCCTATTCTTGGGGGTATCATTGCCGATCGTTTTCTGGGTTATGGAAAGACCATCGCCTTAGGTACCATCGTAATGTTTCTGGGCTATATGCTATTAGCCTCGCCCGGGTTTTTTGAAATGGAAGGAAAGGTAATCATCATTGCATCCTTGTTTGTTATTTCATTGGGAACCGGTTTCTTTAAAGGAAATCTTCAGGCCCTGACAGGAAAATTGTATGATGACCCTAAGTATGCTGCCAATCGAGACAATGCATTCAATATTTTCTACATGGGTATTAATATTGGTGCTTTCTTTGCCCCTCATGCTGCGACGGGAGTAGTAAACTGGATGCTCGGTGGAAAAAACTTTGAGTATGAAAGTACAATTCCACACCTGTCTAATCTGCAGGCAACCCCTCATCCTTTTCTGGACAAGATGACCGGGACATTACAAGCCAATTTTGAGGGCATTCAAACGTATACTTCAAAACTTCAGCATTTTATGGCTGAAATGAATTTTGGTGGGGGGATTCAGGAGTTTATAACTGAATATCCTACTACTCTTTCAAAAGGTTATAGTGGCGCTTTTGCCGTAGCTGCTGTAAGTATGCTGGTTTCTTTAATTATTTTTACCGTATTTCGTAAGTATTATAAACATGCTGACGTAACTGAAAAACAGAAACAGGCAAAAGCAGCAAAAGAAGGTAAAAAGGATGAGACGGTTAAAATGTCTAAAGAAGAAGAAAAGAAACGACTGGTGGCTCTTAGCTTAGTATTTATTACTGTTGCTTTCTTCTGGATGGCGTTCCATCAGAACGGATTTACTCTGACAATTTTTGCCCGTGACTTTACTATCAGCGATGTGACTAAAGCAGATTACTTATTCTTCGATTTACGATCATTCCTGCCTCTACTGGCAGCTTTGGGTGGAATAATATTGTTACTGCGCCGTAAATCTTCTTCAAAAACAAAGATGATTGGAGCAGGTCTTACTGTTGTAGGTGCAGGGTTGGCATATTGGGCTTACACTACCTTTAGCGCGAATCCTAAAATTGAACCCCAGTTATTCCAGCACTTTAACCCTATCTTTATTGTATTTCTTACCCCACTGATTGTAGGTTTCTTCACGTGGCTTCGTAAGAGAGGAAAAGAACCCTCCTCACCAAGGAAGATTGGTATTGGTATGTTCCTTACAGCTGCAGGATTTATTGTTATGATGTCAGGAGCACTTAAACTCCAGTCAATGACAGGACTTAGCCCATACTGGTTGATTGGAACCTATCTGACATTAACTGTTGCAGAGCTGTTCCTCAGCCCCATTGGTATCTCATTTGTTGCAAAAGTTGCACCTCCAAGATTTAGCGGTCTTGCACAAGGGGGTTGGCTTGGTGCCACGGCAATTGGAAACCTGTTGGCAGGACTTGTTGGAAAACTCTGGGATATCATTGAGATATGGCAATTCTTTGCTTTAATGGTTGGATTAACCATCTTATCAGGTATATTTATTTTCTCAATTATGAGAATCCTGGAAAATGCCACAAAATCTAATCCTGAAAAATAATTATTAACTAAGAAACTGAAAAATATAAGATTATGAAAATTCGTTTAATCGTAATATCAAGTCTTTTAGCAGGCATGCTTTTTATGTCTGGCTGCGGAAGTGATGACCCAATGCAGGACCTTAAGGATGCTGCCGGGGAGATCGACAAGATTGAGCAACAATCAGAAAATATTCAAAGCAAGGAAGAAGCTTTTACAATTCTTAGAGATCTGAATAATGAGATGAAAAATGTAAGAGAAGCTGCGCTTGCTCTTGATGAAAAATACATTGATATGGAACCAGGTAGCGAAGAATATGAAAAAGTAAAACAATCAGAAGATTTTAAAAACAGGATGAAAGAGTTCGAAAAGATCAATTCTGATATCAATTCTTCACTGGCTGTAATCAGTGATAACATAGAACCCTATAAAGAGGATGATGAAGTGAAAAAAATGCTGGAGAAGCTTCAGAGCCTTCTGATTTCACGTTAAAATTCATTCGAACACGAATAGCTAAAGAGGCAGTTTCTTAGAATACTGCCTCTTTTTTTGCCGTTAACCCCGAAAGATCTCAAAAAAATGTAAATTTGTTTTAAATATAGAAACCGGAGTTATGCGTTTGTTTTTTCTCTTTATGCTTATTTCTTTATTGACCTTTCTCTCTTGTGCTGATAAGTCAGTAAATGAATCTAACCTGAAAGCTTTCCGGTATAATGAGTCTAAAGGTATATCGACTTTAGATCCGGCTTATGCCAAAAGTCAAACATTGATATGGCCTGTTCATCAAATTTTTAATGGGCTTGTGCAGATGGATACAGCCCTTAATATTCAACCCTGTATAGCAAAGGACTGGGATATTTCAAGCGATGGAAGAACATACACTTTCTATTTACGGGATGATGTTTATTTCCAGGAGCATGAATTATTTCCGTCGAACAAAGGGAGAAGGGTTGTTGCCAGTGATTTTGTATACAGCATTAAAAGAATTTATGATCCGTCTACCGCTTCACCGGGAGCCTGGATTTTTAATTATCTCAATAAAGAAAGAGGCCCTGAGGCCGTTAATGATACAACATTGAAAATTTATCTTAAACGGCCTTTCCCTGCTTTCCTTGGTTTGTTGACAATGAAATATTGCTCGGTAGTTCCCAAAGAGATAGTAGAACATTATGGGGATGAATTTGGCAGAAATGTGATTGGAACGGGTCCTTTTCAGTTGAAAATGTGGAAAGACGGAGAGAAACTGGTGCTGGTGAAAAATCATCATTACTTTGAAAAAGACAAGAATGGAAATCAGCTCCCCTATCTCGATGCCTTAGCTATTTCTTTTATTTCTGATAAACAATCTGAATTCTTAGCATTTATTAAAGGAGATATTGATTTTATTTCAGGCATAAACCCAGCTAATAAAGATGAATTATTAACTCGTTCGGGAAACCTGAACCCGAAATATAAAGGTCAGATAAAAATGTATTCACAACCCTACCTGAATACAGAATATCTTGGTTTTTTAGTTGATTCATCCGAATTGAAAAATAACATAAAATATTCGGTACTAAACAAAAAAGTGCGACAAGCCATTAATTATGGATTCGATCGTAAAAAAATGATGAAATACCTGAGAAATAATATTGGAACACCGGCTAATAACGGTTTTATTCCTAACGGGTTGCCTTCGTTTGTAAATGATTCATCGACCGGATATACATTTAATCCTGAAAAAGCACGAGAATTATTAAAACAAGCTGGTTACCCAAAGGGAAAAGGTCTGGCACCTATCCCTCTTACGACTACTGATGATTACAGAGACCTGTGTGAATTTATTCAACACCAGCTTGCCGAGATAGGGATTCCCATTGACATTGAAATAAGTACTGGAGCCACATTTCGCGATATGGTGGCCAATTCAAAATTGCCTTTTTTCAGAGGTTCGTGGATTGCTGATTATCCGGATGCCGAAAATTACCTGGCTCTTTTTTACAGTGAGAATTTTAGTCCGGGAGGCCCGAACTATACTCACTTTAAAGACAGCCGGTTTGATGAACTATACCGAAAATCACTCAATACAACAGACTATGACAGACGAAAAATGTTATACCGGGAAATGGATCAACTGATCATTGAGGAAGCTCCTGTTGTTCCTTTATATTACGACCAGGTAGTTCGCTTTAGCCAAAACAATATTTTCGGACTGGGAAGTAATCCAATGAATCTCTTAACTCTCAAGTATGTGAAAAAAACAAAACCATGATAATTATAGCAGACAGCGGAACCACAAAAACTGAATGGGCGGTTATATCAAAGCATCATTCTGTTAAAAAAACCCAAACAGCGAGTTTTAATCCCTATTTTATTGATCAAAAATTTGTTGAGGAAAGCGTGATAGAAAATGACTTATTGAATGAGCTAAAAGATAAGACCCTTCGTATTTTTTTCTATTCTGCAGGATGTGGGAATGACAGTAATAAAAGGATTTTGAGTGAAATTCTAATGAATGTGTTTTGGAACGCCAGGATTGTGATTGAATCCGATTTGCTTGGGGCTGCCCGGGGGTTGCTGCAAAAAAATCAAGGTGTCATCGCTGTTTTAGGAACCGGTTCAAATTCAGGATTTTTTAATGGCAAAGAGATCGTTCAAAAACAACCTTCATTGGGTTATGTGTTAGGCGATGAAGGAAGTGG
>CAZWHH010000141.1:0-6686 GCA_964633615.1 uncultured Bacteroidales bacterium
TTCTTTTTGCCATAATTCATTTATTTTTAAGTGAGTTAAACTAATTGAATTTTGCACACAAATTTAATATTAAACTTGAAATTTTTATGTTTTAATTTCATTTCTTTGTTTTCCATTTTAATTTACTTTAATGGGATTGTAAAAATCTATTAATAAGCAGATTACGCTTTAGGTAAGTCTGTTTATTAAAAATGTTAAGAAACATGTTTCTTTTTTATGCAATTAGTTAAATTCCTCTTGATTCAAAATATTTTAATAATTATTTTGAATCAAGAGGAAACAATATCCGTATTAATTGGTAGGTTTATATAAAACAGAATTTAATATAATTGATAATAATATTTTTGTGAATTATTTAGCCCATATTTATTTGTCAGGGAATGATGATTTAGTCAAAATAGGAAATTTTATAGGGGATTATATAAAAGGGCGACGCTATCTTGAATATGATGATCCACGAATCCGGAAAGGAATTATTTTGCATCGAAATATTGATTCATTCACCGACCACAATGAAACAGCAAGGAAAATGAAATCATTTTTAGTTGCTGATTACAGTAAATATGCGGGCATTATTGTAGATATTTTTTATGATCATTTTTTGGCTATAAACTGGGATAAATATGCAAATATTTCTTTGGAAGATTTTATAAATCATTTTTATCACTTATTGAAAACACATGAAGAAATGCTGCCGGCACCCGTACAGAAATTTTTACCTAAAATGATTAGACATAATCGTTTGCTTTCTTACAAACACATTGAAGGTATTGAGAATGCTCTGAATGTTATGGTAAAAAGGACTTCTCTGCCTGATAAAACTCAAAAAGCCAAAGAGATACTGAATTACTATTATTATGAGATGGAAAGTAATTTTAATAGTTTTTTTCCTCAAATAATTGATTATGTGAATTATAGGTTTGGTGTGTTAATTTATCCCCCTGGATCTGGAAAAAGGTATTATCTCGAAGGACGGGATATGAATGATCCGGGTATCTGATAAAAACAATGTGCTGAAAAAAGGTTTTATTTAAAATCAATTTTTTGTTATTTTGCATCGCCCAAATTGGGTGTAAAGAAATTAAACCAAAAGAAGTTATGGGAAATAAGAATAGTTTTGAGCAGGTAAAGATTAGCCCCCAAGCCCAGAGAATATTAAACCATATTTTGGAGGAGACTCCCGAGTTAGATGAAATGATTAATGTAGCGGAGGATGAAACTGCTTTTTATGCAAATTTACGTAAGTGGGTTTTGGATAGCATAGATGAAGAATCTGATGTATTGGGTTATTATTCTGGAAAAAAGAAAAGCCGGGAGCTATTTGAAAAACTGCAATGGAGAGATTATGCAGCCATAAGAATTTTAGATTATATTGATCATGAAGGGATGGAATATGAAGATCCTAATTTAAGAGGGGAACGATATTATAACAATCCTTTTAAGCTTCTATGGTTGGCTTCAAAATACGGTATAGGGGGAGCGAAGCCAGAGTTTTTCGAGGATATGCTTCATCTTTTCAGACAGTTTACACATCGGGAAAAACCCAAAATTCCCAATCAAACAATTGTTCAGGAATGGATGAACCGACACCCATCCGGGTTGGATGAAAAAATGATTAATATCCGTAAAGAAAATAAAGATCGGATTATTAAACTGTTTATTAAAAAGTTTGACGAAGGGGAGATAAAAAATTCAGTTTTTAAATTTGAGTCTGATTGGGATTTTAAGAAAAAATATAATAAAATGCTTGAATGGTGGGAATCAAAAATATTTCACCTGCGATTTGCCATAAGGGATCCGGATTTGTTGAATGAAATGCTGAACTGTAGTCTTGACCCGGATACAATGAGCGTTCTTTATGATGCAAAGGAAGCGGGGATCCCCTTCTTTGTAAATCCATATTATCTTTCTTTACTCAATATTAGGAGTGTAGCTGGATATGTTGCATCGGACCAGGCCATAAGAGATTATGTAATATACAGCCGCGAGTTGGTTGATGAATTTGGTCATATTGCTGCCTGGGAAAAAGAAGATATTGTAGAACCCGGGAAACCGAATGTTGCAGGATGGTTATTGCCCGAAGGACATAACATCCATCGCAGATACCCTGATGTGGCTATTCTTATTCCTGATTCAATGGGAAGGGCATGTGGAGGATTATGTTCTTCCTGTCAGAGGATGTACGATTTTCAAAGCGGTCATTTAAATTTTGACCTGGATAAACTCAAACCCAAAGAGAAGTGGCCTGAAAAACTGAAAAGGTTGATGGATTATTTTCGTAACGACTCTCAACTTAGAGATATATTGATAACAGGCGGTGATGCATTGATGAGTTCTGATAAATCACTGAAAAGAATATTGGATGCAGTTTATGAGATGACTGTCAATAAAAAAGAGGATAATAAGAACAGACCTGAGGGAGAGAAATATGCTGAAATGTTAAGAGTACGGTTAGGTACCCGTTTGCCTATCTATCTGCCACAAAGAATTACGGAAGAATTAATTGACACTCTCTCTGAATTTAAGGATAAAGCTTCGAAGGCAGGGATAAAGCAATTTGTGATCCAAACACATTTTGAGACTGCCATGGAAGTAACTCCTGAATCGAAAAAGGCTGTTGAACAACTTATTGCTGCAGGATGGATAGTTACTAATCAGCAGGTATTTACAGCGGCTGCCTCCAGAAGAGGACACACAGCTAAGCTGCGTGAAGTATTGAATTCAATAGGTGTTTTGCCCTATTACACTTTCTCAGTAAAGGGATTCATGGAGAATCATAATAATTTTGCAACGAATGCCCGTTCTGTTCAGGAGCAGTCAGAAGAAAAGAAAATTGGAATTGTTTCAGAAAGCAATCGTGAGAAGATCCGTGATTTCCAGGAAAATCCTCAAAAGATGGTTCAAAATATTGAAAGCATTAAAAATGCTGAAGGAAGACCCTTTATCGGAACAGACAGGAATGTTCTGAATATGCCGGGGGTAGGGAAAAGTTTAACATTCCGAACTGCAGGTATTACCAGGGAAGGAAGACGTATTTTAAAGTTCGATCATGATGCCACACGAAAACATAGTCCGATCATCAATAAAATGGAAAAGATCATGATTGTAGAAAGCAAATCGATTTCCGCATATTTAGAGCAACTTGATGAAATGGGAGAGAACACAGAGGACTATAAAACTTTATGGGGCTATTCCATGGGTGAAACTGAAAAAAGGATGCCAATTTATGAGTATCCGGAGTATGATTTTAACATTACAGAAACTTTAACCAATTATCAAATGACAGATAGTTAGAGTTTTTATTTTTTAGAAAGGATTATATACAGCCGCATTTTTTTGCGGCTTTTTTTATACACGAAAGCCTAAGACAAGCACATCATCAATTTGTTCGTAATTATTTTTCCACTGGTTAAATTGATTAAGGAGTAATTCTTTTTGTTTTTCAGGATCTTCTTTATGAATTTTCAGCAGAAAACTTTTGAATGTACTCATCATTAATTTCTTTTTATTTATTCCGCCAAACTGATCGTGGTATCCATCTGTAAAGAGATAGAACATATCATCTTTACGAATATATAGGTTTGAATTTTTGAATGGTTTTTGTTTTTTTCTTGTAATACCGATCGGCATGGGATCTGCTTTAAGCACGTTGAGTTGATTATCACGAATATAAAATAGGTGATTATAGGCTCCTGCGAACTGAAGGAAATTGTTTTCCCAGTCAATCGTGCAAATTGATATCTCTATACTGTCTTTATGTTCATCAAATTTTTCGTTGTTCACTAATGTTTTTATTACTTTCTCCCTTAGGATGCTTAATATGGAGGCCGGGTTATCTGCATTTTTATCACTTACAATTTCATTTAGATAAGTAATTCCAATGATACTCATAAAAGCTCCAGGAACTCCATGTCCTGTGCAATCCGCAGTAGCAATAATTGTTTTGTTATTGGCTGAGCTTAACCAGTAGAAATCTCCGCTGACAATATCCCTGGGCATAAACAAACAAAAACTATGGTTAAATTTTGCCTTGAGCTGGTCCATGTCCGGGAGTAAGGCATCCTGAATGTGTTTTGCATATTGAATACTATCTGTAATTTCTTTTTTTTGTATTTCAACATCTTTTTTTTGATTTACAGCGATGTTGCGTTGTCTTTTTATTTCATTTCTTTGAGATTCGATTTCATCCCGTTGGGCTTCAATTTCTTCTTTTTGCTGCATTATTTCTGCATTCTGCTCTTTCAGTTTTTCGTTTGCTTCTTTTCTTCTTTTGCTTTGCCGGATAAGCAAGAGGGTGAAAATTAGAATTATAATGATCACAACACCTGAAGAAAGTATTAAAATCTGGTGAATCTTTTTTTGTTTACTAAGTTCTGTAATTTGTTTTTTTGCTTTAGCAGATTCAAATTTTACCTGGAGTTCAGCAATTCTATTATTGGTTTGTTCGTTAATTCTTTTATTTTTTAAATTTTGAAGTTGCTTATAGTAGTCCAGGGCTTTTGAATAGTTTTTATTATATTCGTAGACAGAAGCCATTGCTTCAATGGCATATTCCTTGGTAATGCCAAGGTTAAAACTGTCACAGATAAATATGCTTCTTGTCAGATAATCCTGTGCCTTTGAAATGTTTCCTAATCTGCCGTAAGCTTCTCCGATATTTAGCATAGAAGTAGCAAGGCCTTCGGGTTTTTTCCATTTCAATTCAATTTGGTACGATTTTTTGTAATAATCCAACGCTTTTTTATACGCTCCTTTTTTAAAGTATAAAACTCCAAGATTGTTGTATGAATAGGCAATAGATGCCGAATCCTTTTTTTGTTTATCCAGCTTCAGTGATTTTTTATAATATTCCAAAGCTTTGTCTAAATTCCCGGAATTTTTGTAGACAATGCCCAGATTATTATAGGCATCAGCCATGCCATCGTTGTTTTTGTTTTTTTTATGAAGTGCCAGATCTTTTTTAAAATATTCAGTTGACTTTTTGATGTTGTTTTGATAAAAATAGCCTTCACCCAACATTGTGTAGGCAGAAGAGATGTAATCATCCCTGCCTGTATTTTCTGCTTCTGATAACAACTGGTTCGCAAAACTGATTGCTTTTTCAGGTGAATTAGCAATTGTAAGCACAGATAAGTTATATAAAATGCCCAAACGGTTCGTATCAACCGCGGATTCTAATTTCTTTTTTAAACTGTCAATGCGGTTGTCAGCCAGGGAAAGAGTTGGTGAAAGATGGAATACCAATAAGAGAATTAAAAATAATAGTGTTTTACTTTTAAAATATTTTGCCATTCCCTGATGATTATGTTATAAATTTATTAAAAATAATTTCTAATTTAATACTTTTGAAAAAGCTAAATTTAACATATAATATTTTACGGAACCCTGAACAATAAGATACAAAAAAATACATTATAGAAAGCAAAGCTATTATAAAGTATTATTTTTTATTGATAAAGATATGAAGTTGCTCTTCAAACTTAATTTTTTCCTGTTACTAATCTTACCCCTGATAAGTTTTTCCCAGGTTGGTGGAGAAAGCACTTATCAGTTTCTTAATTTGCCGGTTTCTGCACGGGCTGCTGCATTAGGAGGAAATGTTACTTCTATAGATGATGATGATCTGAACCTGTGTTACTATAACCCTTCGCTTCTTTCCCCCGGAATGAGTGAACACCTGTTATTTAATTATGTCAGCTATTTTTCTGATATTAGTTATGGATATGCTGGTTATTCTCCGGATCTTTTTTCGGATTTTAACGTAGGTGTTGGAATACAGTTTCTGAATTATGGAGAGTTTCAACGGGCAGATGAATTTGGAGTAAAATCCGGAAAATTTTATGCAGCAGAATATGCGCTTAATCTAATGGCGAGCAAACAATTAAATAGAAATTTTCGTGTAGGGGTGAATGTAAAGCCTATATACTCTTCGCTTGAGAGATACCAGTCGTGGGGGATTGCTGCAGATATAGGATTGTTATATTCTGATACAAGCCGTCTTTTTTCAGCCAGTTTGATAATGAAAAATGTGGGAGCTCAAATTGTACCCTATCATGAAAATTCAAGGGAAAATTTGCCTTTTGAAATTCAGGCAGGCGTTTCAGTAAAGCTTCGACATGCCCCTATTCGTATAGTAGCCAATGTAAATCACCTGGAAACACCTGACTTAACCTACGAAAGACCTGAATATCCTGTGAATGATTATTCCTACTACCAGAGTGATGATATTAAAGAGACTTTCTTTGAGAAAGGGTATGATCATTTGATGAGGCATTTAAATATCGGGATGGAGTTTATCCCTTTTGAAAATTTTTACATTCGGGCAGGATATAACTACAGAAGAAGACAAGAGATGAAAATTGCCTCGAAAGTTTCAACTGTAGGATTTTCATGGGGGTTTGGAGTCAGGATATATAAATTTTATTTGAATTACGGACGAGCTGATTACCATCTGGCAGGCAGCACCAACCATTTTTCTGTTCGAACCGATCTGAGCTCTTTTTATAAATAAGAAATAATTACAAATTTTAACAAATGTACTAATGATCATATCAGTTGATGGATACTCTTCTACAGGTAAAAGCACCCTGGCCAGGGATATAGCGAGGCATTATCAGTTGAAATATATCGACAGCGGGGCAATGTACAGAGCAGTAACTTTTATCGCAATAAAGAACAACTGGTTC
>CAZWHH010000142.1:0-6659 GCA_964633615.1 uncultured Bacteroidales bacterium
GTGGAGGATTCCATACGATACATTTCCTCTTATTTACCCAATATTTATAAGATTATTTTTAAACAATCGAAAGAATATGTAAAAGAGGCATTAAATGAACACCAAAAAATGCTCAGGATGAGAGGTCGTCCAAAAATTTTGCTGGCCACTACTTATGAAGAAGCTGTTGAGTTGTATGAACAATACAAATATAATTTACTGGGGGTCATTTCAGATATTAGTTATAAAAGAAATGGAATTAAAGACAAATATGCCGGGATAAAACTTTGTAAAAAAATCCGTAGCGTGGATGAGTTTATCCCATTTTTATTACAATCTTCAGATCAGGAGAATAAAAAGCTTGCAAAGGAATATGATGTAGGGTTTATTCACAAGTACTCAAAAACACTATCCATAGAATTAAGGAATTATATTATCCAACAGTTTGCATTCGGGGAATTTGTTTTTAAAGATCCCAAAACTATGGAACCGATTGGCCGCGCATGTGACCTGCAAACATTACAGGATATGATCCTTGAGATTCCTGATGATTCACTCGAATATCATGCCAGCAGAAATGATCTGTCTAAATGGTTGAATGCCCGCGCAATTTTTCCTATAGCCCAATTGCTTAAATATCTGAAGTTATCCGATTTTAAATCGGTTGACGAGGTAAGAAATTATATTTACAGAGCCATATCAAGTTATCGCATGAGTAAAGGGCGGGGTGTGATTGCTAAGTTCGATAAAAACAGTTTTGATGAATATTTGATCTTTTCACGCATCGGAGATGGCTCGATTGGTGGAAAAGCCCGTGGTTTGGCTTTTGCTAATTCTATCATCAAAAGGAATAAAATATTCAATAAATATGATAATATTATTATTACTATTCCACGAACCGTGGTTTTGAGCACTGATATTTTTGATGAATTTATTGAAGGAAATGATTTATATAAAATTGGTCTTTCCGAGGAGCTCTCTGATGAAGAAATTTTGAATCATTTTATTGAAGCCCGTTTGCCAAGTCGTGTCTATCAAGATCTTTATGCATTTGTTTCTGTTATTAATAATCCAATTGCTGTAAGATCCTCTTCTAAGTTAGAGGATTCACATTACCAACCATTTGCCGGTATTTATAATACTTATATGGTTCCCCGGGTGGATGACAATACTCGTATGATACAATTGTTATCGGATGCCATTAAAAGTGTTTATGCCTGCGTTTACTTTGAAAATAGCAAGGCTTATATGGCTGCAACCTCTAATGTGATTGATGAAGAAAAAATGGGGATCATTTTACAGGAAGTTTGTGGATCAAAATATGATGAACGATTCTATCCGACTCTGTCCGGTGTGGGTCGCTCAATTAACTTTTATCCGGTTGAACCCGAAAAGGCTGAAGAAGGAATTGGTAAAATTGCTTTGGGATTAGGGAAACAAATTGTTGATGGGGGTATATCGCTTCGATTTTCGCCAAAACATCCTGATAAAGCATTGCAGCTATCCTCCCCGGAGATTGCACTGAAGGATACTCAAAAATATTTCTACGCGCTTGACCTGAATCCTGAAAGTTTTAAACCTTCTGCCGATGATGCGATCAACTTGTTAAAATTAAAGATTAATGAAGCAGAGAAGGATAATTCTATAAAGCATGCAGCTTCCACTTTTGACATGCAGAATAATGTTTTAAGGGAGGGGACCATACACAAAGGGAAAAAAGTCATCACTTTTGCCAATATTATAAAGCACAAGATCATTCCATTAGATAAAATTTTGTCAGATTTATTGGAAATAGGGCAGAAAGAAATGGGGAATCCAATTGAAATTGAATTTGCAATCGATTTGAATAAAAAGAAAGATGAGCCTTTGATATTTAATTTTCTTCAGATTCGTCCTATTGTTTCTAATGACCAGGAAAATGATTTTGATCTTGACCAGGTTAGCATGGATAATGCTTTGATATATTCAGATTCTGCTTTGGGTAATGGAATTATTGATGATGTTTTTGATTTAGTGTATGTCAAACCAGAGAGCTTTTCTTCATTGAAAAGTAAAGAGATTGCTAATGAAATGACAAAGATAAACGAGCAGTTTAAAAAAGAAGGAAAGAATTACGTACTGGTTGGTCCGGGGAGGTGGGGAACCGCAGACCCGAGTCTGGGAATACCCGTGAAGTGGGCACAGATATCGCAGGCAAGGTTAATTGTAGAGTCAGGCCTGGAGAATTATCGAATTGATCCGAGCCAGGGAACGCATTTTTTCCAGAATTTAACATCATTCAGGGTTGGATATTTTACGATTAACCCTTATATAAACGAAGGGCACTTTGACCTTGATTTTCTGAAAAAATCCAAAGCACTTTATGAAAATGAATTTATACGGCATGTACGATTTCAAAATCCAATTAAAATTCAAATTGATGGACGATCCAGCAGAGGGGTGGTGCTTAAACCTCAATAGAACAGGATTTTATGATTTAATGCAAACATGAGTTAAATCATGTTTTAAAGTGGAGAAAAGTTTGGGAAATTTATAATTTAAAATTTACTTTTACACTGTTATTTTGTTAACGCTGATGTTAAAAAACATATTTTGTACAATTATTAAAACTTATAGAGATGAACGTAGATAAATTAATGAATGAGCTTGAGAAGAAACACCCGGGTGAGGTGGAATATCTTCAGGCAGTAAGAGAAGTTCTCGAATCTATCGAGGAAGTATATAATGACAATCCCCAGTTTGAAAATGGCGGAATTATTGAACGATTAATAGAACCTGATCGTATACTTACTTTTAAAGTTCCATGGGCAGACGATAACGGAAATGTTCATGTGAATTTAGGTTACAGGGTTCAGTTTAACAATGCCATTGGACCTTACAAGGGGGGGTTAAGATTTCACCCCAGTGTGAATCTAAGCTCTCTTAAATTCTTAGGGTTTGAACAGATCTTTAAAAATTCACTGACCACTCTTCCAATGGGTGGAGGAAAAGGCGGATCCGATTTTAATCCAAAAGGAAAATCTGATTCTGAAATTATGCGTTTCTGTCAGTCATTTATGACTGAATTATGGACCCTTATTGGACCTGAAACAGATGTACCTGCAGGAGACATTGGCGTTGGAGGAAAAGAAATTGGTTTTCTCTATGGAATGTATAAAAAACTGGCTCGTGAAAATACAGGTGTATTTACCGGAAAAGGAATTAATTGGGGCGGTAGCCTGATTCGTCCGGAAGCTACTGGTTTTGGCAATGTGTATTTTGCCAATGAAATGCTTAAAACAAAAGGCGAATCTTTCGAAGGGAAAACGGTTGCTATCTCTGGTTTTGGTAATGTTGCATGGGGTGCTGCTCAGAAAGCCACGGATCTTGGAGCAAAAGTAGTGGCAATTTCTGGTCCTGATGGCTATATCTATGATCCTGAAGGCATTTCAGGTGAGAAGATTGATTATATGCTTGAGTTAAGGGCGACTAATAATGATATTGTAAAACCATTTTCATATGAGTTTGAAAGTGCTGAATTTTATGAAGGCAAGCGACCATGGGAATTGAAAGTTGACATTGCTCTTCCTTGTGCTATACAAAATGAGCTTGATGAGAATGACGCCAAACAATTAGTAGGCAATGGATGTATTTGTGTATCAGAAGGAGCTAATATGCCTTGTACTCCGGAAGCTATTGAGATATTCCAGGAAAAGAGTATACTTTATGGTCCGGGTAAAGCTGCAAATGCAGGTGGTGTGGCAACTTCAGGTTTGGAAATGACTCAGAATTCAATGAAACTGCACTGGACTCGCGAAGAAGTAGATGAAAAACTTCATAAAATTATGTATGATATTCATAATGCTTGTGCTGAAAATGGCAAGCGCGAAGATGGCAGTATTGATTATGTGAAAGGAGCTAATATTGCAGGCTTCCTGAAAGTAGCCAATGCAATGCTTGACCATGGCGTTATTTAAAATTATATATATCTTGGATTCTAAAAGGGAGAGGCAATGATGCTTCTCCCTTTTTTCGTGCTTTAATTTTGTAAAACAATCTTTGTTATTATTCGTTAAAATTTATGACGATTGTTACTGTTGATTTTATTATTCTTCTAATTAAAAATAGCATTGAAGAATTAAATGATGGGTCATACATGGAGGAAAAGAATGAAAAATTTGCAATTGTACATGGGTTTTTTGGTTGTTCTGATTCTGGGTTCTGCAAAAACCTCAGAAGGACAGAACCTTGATACTGTTCAGGCATATAACAGGACTTTTATGAATATTGCAATTGTCGAAGGGGATACTATTCCTGCTGCAAATGTCCGGGAAATTATTGTTTATCCAAAATTGAAATTTAAAAATAAGTTTCGCAGACGAAAATACAGAAAGCTTGTCCGTGATTTAAAAAAGGTGTACCCCTATGCTCAGAAAGCCAGAGAAAAATTATATAATATGGAGATGGAATTTAGGAAACTCGATACGGATTCAGAGCGGAAACGATATGTTAAAAAGGTGGAGAAGGAATTAAAAGAAGAGTTTAAGGAAGATGTAAAACATTTGACAATCAATCAGGGAAGACTCCTGCTGAAATTAATTGACAGAGAAACCGGAGATACCTCTTATAAGTTATTGCAGGAACTGAAGGGTGGTTTATCCGCAGGTTTCTGGCAGACAATTGCGAGAATTTTTGGACATGACCTGAAAGCTGAATATGAACCACACGGAAAAGACCGTTTAATAGAAAGGGTTGTAATACTCATTGAACACGACCAGATTTAAGGGGCATTACAATCTATATCACGCTCAATGAAGTGAATCTTACCCTCTAATAGATTTTATAAAGGTCAACCAGTTAGAAGAGAACTTTAAGTGATATTGAATGCATGAATGCTCCGTTTTGGAGCCATTCATGCACTTAAAATTTATGATTTAATCATTTTTAACTCTACATTAGGGTTTGCTGAAAAAGTCTGTAGTGCATCATATACAAGGCGGCGAAGCGAAGCTGTATATTAATACTGCGAGCTGAAGCCAACGAAGTAGATGATGTGCTAGAGGCTAACAAAATATTTTTTTAAGAAATGCAAAGTTATTAGCTAATATTAGTAAAAAACCTTGCATTTTGCAAATAATAAATATATGTATAGCGCTCATTATAAGTTTATTTTGTGTTTTTCAGCAAAACCCTACATTAATTCCATCATTGCTTTTATTACATTGTTGGCCCCATCAGCAATATTCAGTATAGTTGCATCTAGCATATAGCAAGGTGTAGTTGCAATTTTGTGACTTGGATCGACAACAACTTCTCCGTGATCAGTATTTTCATGGGTTGCTCCCATTTGCTGAATGGCATCTGCTGTTGTCTGGTCCTGTCCAATGGTTACCTTGACACTTTCAAGAATTTTTGCTACAATGACAGGGGAGATACATAATGCACCAATTGGTTTGTTGGCTTTAGCCATCGCGCGAATTGCATTTTCTACTTCTCCGTTTACCTTGCAATTGGCTCCATCAAAAGCAAAAGTACTCAGGTTTTTGGCCGCACCAAATCCACCGGGAATAATAATGGCATCAAAATCATCCGCTGCAAACTCGTTTAACTCATGAATATTTCCACGGACAATTCTGGCAGATTCAATCATTACATTTCTTTTCTCGTCCATCTCTTCGCCGGTAATGTGGTTTATTACATGATGCTGAGCTATATCAGGAGCAAAAACTTCGTATGTACCCCCATTTTTCATGATGGCGTACAGGGTCATAACAGTTTCTTGGAGTTCTGATCCATCGAAAACACCACTACCAGCAAGAATTACTGCAAATTTTGGTTGGTTGCTCATAATTTTTGGTTTTTGAGGTTTTTAATATTTTTCTTTAACTTTCTCTTTTATTTATTACTTTTCAATAAATAATATATTATGAAATCCTTACCTGCATCATGCAGACAAAAATTGATGAATAAACTCCGAGGATTTCATGCTTATTAAATTTTAAAATATCGAAATTTTAGAAAATAAATCATTAAAAATCAGAACTTAAATAATCTTGATACAAATGAAACGAACTTTTATTGCGGTTAAGATCAAACCTGAAGATAAACTTCTAAAAACTTATACTAAGTTAAAAAATGAATTAGATAATGAAAAGATAAAATGGGTTAATAGTGATAATTTTCACCTGACTCTTTTTTTCCTGGGAGATACATCAGAAGAAAAAATAGAAGAGGTTAAAAATCAATTGTCAAATATAGCAGATCAATATGCGGGTTTTTCAATCAAACTTAAAGGAATAGGTGTGTTTAAGAATCTTAACAAGCCCAGGGTTTTGTGGGTGGGTATAAACCAATATGAAATACTTCAGTCTTTGAAAACTTTAATAGACAAAGAGATGACTGTACTAGGTTTTCATGCTGAGACCCGGGAATTTAAACCCCATTTAACACTGGCAAGAATTAAATGGATCAATGACAAACAGAAATTATCTCAATTGTTGGAAGAATATAAATCGGAATTTTTTCAGCAAGCAGAAATAAAGGAACTTATTTATTTTGAGAGTGTTCTGAGATCAACCGGCCCAATTTATAAACCCATTGAAAAATATATGTTGCCCTGATTAGCTTTCAATGGCTTCCATGACTTTATGAGTCAGTTCCATAATTTCTTCACTCTTTTCTTTTATGGTCACTGGTTTCTC
>CAZWHH010000143.1:0-6648 GCA_964633615.1 uncultured Bacteroidales bacterium
CCTGATTTTCGACTCTCTCCACTATTTTGGGTGTCAAATAACTTTCAGGATAAAACGCCAGAAACTCTCTCCTTTTTGTATCAGCTTCTATGTTGAAGGTCAAAACTGAACCCTCTTTAGAATAATTATCGACTTTTTTAATATTTGCCGGATCTGAAATTTCCCATATTTCAATATCCCGGGCTACATCGTTTAATTTAATCTGAACTTGTTCTGTTTCCAAAGAAGAAGTATAACGAAAACGCAAAGCATTTCCTGCCATCTTCAGCTTTCTGTAAGCATTCACAGTGAGGTAATCCAGCCATCCGACAGCTGAGGCAGTTGGTTTGTCATAATGCACCGTAATTTCCAAAGGATCCCGGGAGGGTGAAAAATGAGTAATTCCTGAATTACTTTTTGCAAAATAACCAGTATGAGAAAAATTTACAGATCCAATAGGTAATTGCATTAAAAGACTGCCATTGCTATTAATATTGAAATTTGAAGAAACGGGCGACCGGCCAACAACTCTGCCTTTTATTTTTGCAGGCATTCCGGTATATAAATCAGGGAAGTTAAAAGAAAAAGTCTTTTTATTTTCAATATCAAAGTACTCTCCATACCAACGCTGGCCTGAACGGATCAAATTTTGTTTATTATTTTCGTGATGTTTAAAATCTAAAAATTCAGTCACGGTAGTATCAACAGGCCCTGCAGGAGTAAATACGTTTCCTGTAGGCTTGCTTGTTTGGTAATCATCAGTAAGAAAATAATAATTACAATCAGTATAAGGATGTTTCACTCTCGTATAAAAATCATTGCCCTCGTCATAATCCCAGCGATGAGGACCGACAGCATAGAAGAGAATATAGTCCCCTTCTCCAAATTCTCCGTCAGATCCGTTGTAAGTTTCTACAGGAATCTGTTTCAAAGAGGAATTTACAGATTCTGCATTATCCACAGGTAATAAGCCTTCTGAATTTCCAAAAATAGCAATTTGGTCAAACTTTTTAATATTTAGATATTTCAGATCATTATATGTAAGCTTGTAGATTCCATCTTTCGACACTTTTAACTTGATCCAGTCGCCAGAAGATAGAACACTAGAAGTCTTCATTGAAGGATATGCGCTTTCCTTTGTTTTCCTTTCATAATATGGCTCAAAAGAAACCGTAAAATGGGTTAGCTTTTCGATTCTGCCTGTAAGATTATTCTTTCGCAGGGGAATAAATTGTATCATAAGATAGTTTTGCCCACCGGAGGTCTGTACAGTTCCTGACAAGCCTATGCTGGTAGAAATGGCATCTTTCCCCTCAAACTGAAGTTCTCTTAATGTCGAAAATGAGGTTTCTTCAAATTTCACATTTTTAACGCGGGATGTCTTAACAGGAATAAGACGATAATAATAAGGCAGCAATGTATCGGTATTGAAATAATTCGCTCCGTTAAAGTGAAGATATTTTTTAGAGCCAACCCTCTTACCCTCAATGTATTTAAAAGCCTTCCGTTGTTCATCTGACCATTTGATTTCATCTTTATAAGTTTTTTTCTGAGTGAAAGAAATTACGGGTGGTACAAGCAAGATGACAATAAAAAAAAGCCGATTAAATATATTCATCTCAAAATATCTGGTTTTAATAAGCGTTAAAATAGTTTAAACGCTTTAAATTTGAATATATTTTAATAATTTGGCAAATTTAACTGTGACTTTGTTTAGGTTGATATGAAAAGAAATTTTCTGATATTGATTTTGTTTTTTTCTGTGACAGGCTATGGTCAACAAACATTCTTTTCGCATATAAATCATACAAGATCATATATTAATCCTGCATTTGCAGGAACAGAAAAAATTAATAACCTGATATTAGGACACAGAAGTCATCCTGCCTCATCAATCGGTGACTATGCCACTTATTACCTTGCTTATCAGCAACCCAGCAAATTTCTGCATGGAGGCTTCGGTTTTCAATTGATTAATGATTTACAGGGAGAAGGCGCCATTAGTAAAATTTCAGCAGGTGGAATATACGCTTATCATTTTAAAATAAACAACAATCTGTTCGCCCGTGCAGCTATAGAACCCTCTTTTACACAGATATCTGTTAATCAGGATAAACTGAAATTCCCTAACATGTTTGATGCCCAAAAATGGGAATTAATGGATGAGACAGAATATATCCCTGAAAATTTAAGCGGGCTTAATCACCATTACATTGAATTCAATGCGGGAATAGTGTTAACCCACAAAAACTATTTAATTAGAAATTACAGGGATATAACAGTCGGGCTTGCTGTACACCATATCAATCAACCAAATTACCAGCTAAACTATCCGGAAGAAAAGATATATCGAAGATACTCTGTATATTTTGACATGAATATTGGACTGATGAAAAAGAGAACATTAAAAGATATACCTGTTCTCACTCCTGTTTTCCTATTACGATCGGGAAAAGATTATCAAATGTTACAATATGGTTTTATGTTAAAATATCTCAATATAGAAATCGGCACATTCCTCCGCAATAATTTACTGCTACATTATATAGATCCTATAATTTACGCAGGTTTCAGCTATTCATCATTCAGTATAAATTATAGCTATGATATTCCAATAGCGAACAAAATGGAAAAAAATTTCATTTCAGGAGCTCATGAAGTAACTTTCACCATCAATTTTCAGTATAAGGGAAAAAATAAATAGGATAAACAATAAATATATTATTTTTTAGTTATTTTTGTTGAACAGATTTGTAGCGCAACGCAAAATTTTATTATATTTGAAATACTTAAAATTAAAACAAATACATTATGAAATTCACCCTTAAAATCTACTCAATCATCATCATTGGACTATTTATCATTTCAGGTTGTGGATCACAAGGCGGTGGCGGTTCAGCCGAATTAGGAAATACTTCTCAGACAACAGGCTGGCAATACAACACACCGGAAAATGGTGGTTTTGAGGTAAATACAGACTATGATCCGGAATTAGGCCCTGGATTAGCCTATATTGAAGGTGGTACCTTTGCCATGGGCAGAACACAGGATGACATGCTTTTCCAGTGGGATATGGCCCCCAGAAGGGTTACCGTTTCTTCATTTTACATGGACCAAACCGAAGTAAGAAACGTGGATTACCGTGAATATTTATATTGGTTAAAAAGGATTTTTATTGATAATGAAGATGTACACCGAAACGCATTGCCCGACACGCTTGTTTGGAGAAGTAAAATGGCTTATAATGAGCCTTATGTAAAATATTATTTTCGTCACCCGGCCTACAATAATTATCCTGTGGTGGGAGTAAACTGGTTACAGGCTAAGGATTACTGTGTATGGCGTACTGACCGGGTTAATGAACAGAGATTAATAAATGAAGGGATTCTGGAGATGGATCCTCAACAGGCAGGAAGGGAGAATTTCAATACAGAAGCCTATTTGGCTGGAAAATATGAAGGGGTTGTTAATGAAAATATTCCTTCAATGAATCCCAATCAGGAAACCCGCCGTGTAAATATGTCCGATGGCATCATCTTACCAAGATACAGATTGCCTAGCGAGGCAGAATGGGAATTTGCAGCTTTGGGATACATTGGAAATACTTTCGAAGAAAGATTATATGAAAGAAGAATATATCCCTGGGATGGTCATAACGTAAGAAATTCAAATAAAAGGAATCGTGGTAAAATGATGGCCAATTTCAGAAGAGGAGAAGGTGATATGATGGGTGTTGCAGGTGACCTTAATGACAATGCCAGTATTACTGCCCCGGTTAATTCATTCTGGCCCAATGATTATAACTTATATTGTATGGCTGGCAACGTAAACGAATGGGTAAGAGATGTGTACAGACCATCTTCACACGAGGATGTTGATGAATTCAATCCTTTCCGTGGTAATGTATTTGAGAAATATGTAAGAAACGAAGATGGATCTATTGCTTCACGAGACAGCCTGGGAAGATTAAGAAAAGTGCCAATTGATGAGGAAGATGCAGCAGGAAGAACGAATTATCAAAAAGCAGATTATCGTAACTATAATGATGGAGACCTGCAATCAAGGATAGATTACTTAAGTCAGGAAGGAAGAGGCACAGAAAGTACTCAGAAAATGTATACTGATGAGTCTTCACTTATATCAGATAAAGCAAGAGTTTATAAAGGAGGCTCATGGAAAGACAGGGCTTATTGGCTTAACCCGGCAACACGTCGGTTTATGGATCAAGAAAGGTCAGCTAATGACGTAGGCTTCCGATGCGCAATGACTTACGTTGGTAGTCCCAAAGGAATGAAATAAATTTTAAAATAAACTATTTAAACGAAAGGGGCTTTGAGCCCCTTTTTTTAGTTAGCAATAAAATGAGGTCACTGGAATACATTTATCAATATTTCCTGAAATACCCACAAATTTCTACTGACAGTCGCAACATTAAGCACGACTCTATTTTTGTTGCTTTAAAAGGAGAGCATTTTGATGGAAATCAATACGCAGAGGAAGCATTGAATAAAGGAGCAGCCTATGTGATCGTGGATGACCCTTCAGTAAATAAAAATGATGCCCGGTATATCCTCGTTCACGATGCTTTAAAGACTCTTCAAGAGCTGGCATTCATGCATAGAAAAAATTATCCGGTACCCCTTATCGGAATTACCGGAAGCAATGGAAAAACAACCACAAGAAATCTTACAGCAAGGGTTCTGGGTAATAAATATAAAGTGCTTTCACCCAAAAAAAACCTGAACAATCACATCGGAGTTCCTTTAACTCTCCTGGAATTAAAAGATGAGCATGAAATAGCTGTCATTGAGATGGGTGCCAATCACCCGGGTGAAATTGATCTTCTTTGCAAAATTGCTCAACCAACTCATGGTATAATAACCAATATCGGGAAAGCTCACCTGGAAGGCTTTGGTTCCTACGAAGGGGTTTTTCAGACAAAAACAGAATTATACCGATACCTTGAAAACGTCAAAGGAACGATCTTTTACAACAATGACGACCCGCTTCTGGCAAAAACAGCAAATAACCTTAATTGCGAAAAGTTTTCATATGGAACCACAAACAGCCCGGATTTTTATATAGAATCTTATAAAACAGACCCTTATGTTCATCTTTCTGTTTCGCCGGGAAAAAATAAAGACCACACCATACGATCAAACCTTATCGGATTGTATAACCTTGAAAACATGATAGCAGCCCTTTCTATTGGCTCTTATTTTAAAATTCCCATGGGAAAAATGAAAAAAACAATTCAAAATTATATCCCCAACCAAAACAGATCACAGATTATAGAAACAAAATCCAATTATATCATTCTTGATGCATATAATGCCAATCCAACAAGCATGAAACTCGCTATTGAAAATTTCAGCCTCCAGGAAGTCAAAAACAAAACATTAATATTGGGTGATATGTTCGAACTAGGCAAATACGCAGAAGAAGAGCATCAACAAATAATTAATTACGCAGAAAACAAAAATTTGAATGAAATCTATTTGGTTGGCAAACATTTCTCAAGCATAAACACCGGATTTCATAAAACTTTTCACAGCACGCAAGACTTCATTGACTGGTTGACCAAAAACCCATTAAGTCAAAAAAGCATCCTGATAAAAGGCTCCAGGGGAATGACACTGGAAAAACTCATAGAGTACCTGTAGAAACATGTTGCTTCCAACAAGGAAAAACAGGCGATCTTTTAGCTTTCTAAAAATAAATTATAAATTTGCCGCCCCAATGAATTTATTTAAATAACACTGAATGCTCTTTGCATGTCAGTCTCAAGTACCATAAAATGAAACATTACAAACACATTTTTATCGACTTAGATCGAACACTCTGGGATTTTGAAGCCAATTCCATGGAAACATTCAGGGAAATATACAAAAAAAGAGACCTGGCAAAAATATTTACAAATTTTGAGCAGTTCCATAAAACCTATCGAAAATACAACCGCCAACTATGGGAAGATTACAGAGATGGGAAAATATCCAAGGAAAATCTGAAATATAAAAGATTCTACCTGACGCTTGCGGCCTATAATTATAAAGATGAGGATCTTGCAAAAAAAATAGGAGATGATTATATACAAATAAGTGCTACAAAAACCCAATTATTCCCTTATACCCATGAATCTCTTGAGTATTTATTGAAGAAATATTCATTACACCTAATTACCAATGGGTTTGAAGAAGTTCAATATAAAAAAATCAAAAACTGCCACCTGGAAAAATATTTTAAAAATATTATTACTTCAGAAAAGGCAGGAGTTCAAAAACCTAATGAACAAATTTTCAATTTTGCTTTGAAAAAAGCAGGAGCAAAATCAACGGAAAGTATTATGCTGGGAGATGATATAGAGGGAGATATTAAAGGGGCTCAATCATTTGGCATGGATCAAATTTTATTTAATCCCGATAAAAAAGAATTTGATATCAAACCAACTTATGAGATCCAATCATTAAAGGAATTAATAAAAATTTTATAAAAAGAACTTACAGTAACCAGAAAAATCCTTTATTCTTTTACATCTATTTTCCGGTATTGTCTAAATTGCCTGTTAAAAAGGGGGTTCACTCTCAAAATCACTGTTGCTGTCCATACCAAATCCGGTTATATCCCCATTATTATTTTTGCTATCCTCATTCATTTTAGAACCTAATATCA
>CAZWHH010000144.1:0-6623 GCA_964633615.1 uncultured Bacteroidales bacterium
TCCCAAAAATATTTTTCAAAATGAAGAATTTGATTGTCTTTAACTTTGATGCCCTCCTGCAGGAGAAGTTCTTCCATTTTATTTTCACCAGGGAAATGAATTTTGCCGGTTAGCAAACCATTCCTGTTTACCACCCTGTGAGCAGGGATGAATTCATTTTGTGTAAATGCTTTGTTCATTGCCCAGCCTACCATACGGGCAGACTGTCCAGCTCCCAGGTACCTTGCAATGGCTCCATAGGATGTTACCCTGCCGGGAGGTATTTTTCGCGCCACCCAATATACTTTTTGAAAAAAGGATTCTTCAGTCATTTTGTGGTTCAATAAGCTTTTTTGATTGATTGAGTTTAAAAGATAGATATTTGATGGTTTTTCCTTCTTCCATAAATTTTTTTTCATAGAAGGTTTGAATCTCTACAATGGGTTTTAACTCCTCGTCATTGGAATTATGAATGTCATGCGTTTTTTTGAGAACGTCCAGATGATTTATGCTTGCGATCTTACAAGCATATTCGTAAATATTTGAATTATCTGTTTTCAGATGGACTATCCCATTATTTTTTAAAATCTTTTGGTAGTAACTTAAAAATTTTGTTGAGATCAGGCGCTTTTTTGCTTTTTTGGGTTGGGGATCGGGAAAAGTAACCCAGATTTCATTTATTTCATTTGGTTCGAAAAAGGAGTTTATAAAATCTATCCGGGTTCGTAGGAAAACAGTATTGTTTAAACCTTCTTCACGGGCTTTTTTTGCTCCTTTCCACATTCGGGCCCCTTTGATGTCCACCCCAATAAAATTTATACCCGGGTATTGTTTTGCCAGATTGACTGTATACTCTCCTTTTCCACATCCTAATTCGAGAATAATGGGATGGTTGTTTTCAAAGAATTTTTTACGCCAGGATCCTTTTAATTTATAATCTGCATTGAAAACTTCATCAAATGATGGTTCTATGACATTTGAAAAGGTTTTCATTTCGGCAAACCGTTCCAGTTTGTTTTTTGTCACGTTATTCCGGGTTTGTTTTCTGAATTTCCAGTCCGATATCTGAAATATGTTTTAGCTGATCTCTTCTCATTGCTTGCTGTATTTCAAAGGCGTATGCCCCTGGCGAAGGGAAAAGAATATTTTTTTTGTATAGAATTTTGTTCTGATACACATCTCCCCAGCCGCTTCCGTACCAATTGCCCTTATCATCTGCCAGCATACACTCAAAAGTATCCTTTACAGAATAGCCTTCCGGAGATGAGATGGTTATGAAAAGAAAAAGATTCTGGAAATCATATTTCGATAAATGTCTTATATGCAGATACACATCGTGTGCATGCACGGTATCACTAATGGGGACCTTGAAATTAATGATATTTTCTTTATTCCATTTGTTTTCAGGCAGGTCCCGGGTTTCGTTGTAAACTTTTTTTTGATTACAGCCTATGGCGATTACAAGAGACAATATCAAAAATATGTAAATCCCTTTATTTTTTCTTTTTGTCATTTGGTTTTTTCTTTTTCCGCTTGTTCTTTTTTGTACGTTTTTTCTCTGTCTTTTTCTTTTTTTCAAACCGGTCAATGCTTCCCATGCCTACATCATTTTCAAAACTAATGTTTTCTTGTGGGTTGATTTCTACATCATTAAGCATTTCCGGTTTCTGATTATTCTTATTCATTATAATGATTTCCTTTACTCTTTCTATTGTAACCGGAATAAGATTCTCAGAGGTGTCAGGGTTGAACGTGTACCAGAGCATTTTTTTGAAGATATCCGTTTTTTGATAATAGGCAGTTCCCTGATTTGTTTCCAGGTTAATTGTTGTATCCGGGAAATCTTTTTTTGCATCCAGATAACAATCGAGTTCATAATTAAGGCAACACTTTAATTTTCCGCATTGTCCAGCCAGTTTTTGGGGATTTAATGATAATTCCTGGTGTCTGGCTGCATTCGTTGTAACTGAGATAAAATCAGTAATCCAGCTGGCACAGCAAAGTTCACGCCCACATGAGCCTATGCCTCCAATCCTGCCGGACTCCTGACGTGTACCAATTTGCCGCATTTCAATCCTGATTTTAAAATGTTCCGCAAGCACTTTAATAAGTTCCCGAAAATCAACTCTTTCATCAGCAATGTAGTAAAAAATGGCCTTGGTTTTATCTCCCTGGTATTCGACATCCCCAATTTTCATGTTTAAATTAAGGTTTCTGGCTATCTCCCGTGCTTTGATCATGGTCTTTTGTTCCAGAGCTACTGCCTGTCGCCATTTTTCTATGTCGGTATCTTTTGCTTTCCTGTAGATTTTTTTAAATTCTGTATCTTCCAAAGAGACATTGTCCCTTTTTAATTTTCTCAGCACCAGAGCTCCTGTAAGCGATACGATTCCTATGTCGTGACCGGGTGATGCTTCTACTGCTACAATATCTCCTTCTTTCAGACGAAGATTATTTACATTCTGGAAATACTCTTTTCGGGTATTTTTAAAACGAATTTCTACAATATCTGTTGCACTCTGTGATTCCGGAATGTCTTTTAACCAGTTTCTGACTGGAAGTTTTGTATAATGTTCCGGTTTGCAGAAATCGCAGGGCCAGTTTTTTTTGTCTCGTGTAGATTTATTGTCGGATATATTGTTTGTATTTGTTGTGTCCATAGTGACCTCATAATATGCTTATGGTAAATTATCTGTTTCATCATTTAACGTGAAAAATTAAATTATCTTTTTGCAAAATTAATGAAAATTATACTTTTAACAATTTTATTATTTTCAAAGACATATCAAGGAATACTGTTTTGGAATGAGCATTCATTTGAATATCGCGGGATGCTTTATTAAATTCATTAAATAATTTACCGGCATTTTGAGGCTTTATAAATTTTGAAAAATTCCTGGAAAAATCATTTTCTTCTTTTGTCAGATAAACGATTTTTTCCATTTCCAGATTTTTCATAAAATTTTCTCTCAATAAATGGGTCGCGTATTGAAGAAATATGATTTGTTTTTCTCTTCCGAGGGATGCTATTTCATCTGTCCAGTTTAAAATTTCTATAATTTTTGTTCCAAAGCACAATCTCATAAGACTTATGAAGCGCTGGAGGTTTTCCTGGTTCTCCTCATTTTCATGGATATACTGAAGTGCTTTAATATAACTTCCATTGGCCAGCCTGACTATTTCCTGGGCTTTCCCCGAATCCAGATCAAAAGTATCACTTATTGTGTTGAACAGATTTTGGTCATCGATCTTTGGAACTTTTATCTTTTGAGTTCTTGACAGAATCGTGGGTAGAATAAGATCGGAGTTTTCAGAGACCATCAGAAAAACGGTTTTTTCTGATGGTTCTTCGATTAATTTCAGGAGTTTATTGGCAGTGCTTCGGTGCATTCTTTCCGGAAGCCAGATAATCATTGTTTTGTATTCCGATTCATAGGTTTTAAAGTTTATTTTTTTGATAATACGAGCGCTTTCACTTGTTGGTATAATTCCCTGTTTGTTTTCCAGGTTGAGTTTGTCATACCATTTACGCGGCGACAAATAGGTGTTCTCCAGGAGGGTATTTATCCATGTCTCCATATAATGATCGCTTGTTTCCGGTTTCGCCTCAGAGGCTTTTTTTACCGGAAAGACAAAGTGCAGGTCGGGATGCATTAATTTTTGATATTTTATACAACTGGGACAACTCCCACAGGAATCATTTTCCTTTTTATCTTCACAATTAAGATACTGAGCATAAGCGATG
This sequence comes from uncultured Bacteroidales bacterium, assembly GCA_964633615.1. Lineage (GTDB taxonomy): Bacteria > Bacteroidota > Bacteroidia > Bacteroidales > UBA12077 > JAGXLC01. The sequence continues at coordinate 3,725 of CAZWHH010000144.1, forward strand.
GCCAGGGATAGTTTCCCGGAACCCGAAGGTCCTGTAAAAAGTTGAGAATGAGGAATGCGATTACTCTTTACCGATTTAATTAACTGTTCTTTTATTTTATGTTGCCCGATTATTTCTTTAAATTGCATTCTTTTGGGTCATTAGTTTAATGGATTTCAAGATCGTTTCAAAGGTAAATAAAATAAATTTTTTATATTTAGCTTTCAATTTCTAAATTCTCTTTAAATATGTATTCAATCGATAATTATAATTTTAAAGGAAAAAAGGCTTTATTACGGGTTGATTTTAATGTTCCGTTTAATGAAAATTTGGAAATAACGGATGATACCAGAATTGTAACTGCTTTACCCACCATACAGAAAATATTAAGCGAAGGGGGAGCGGTTATTTTGTTGACTCACCTGGGGCGGCCCAAAGGGAGTTACGACGAGAAGTTTTCTGTAAAAAATATTGTGCCTTATATATCCAAATTGCTTGACAGAGAAATTCAATTTGCTGATGATTGTATGGGAGAAGAGACCCGGGAGAAATCTGAGAAATTGAAGCCCGGGGATGTACTGATTTTAGAAAATTTAAGATTTTATCCTGAAGAAAAAGCAGCTGATGAAGCGTTTGCCAAAAAACTGGCTTCCTATGGGGATGTTTATGTAAATAATGCCTTTGGAACTGCTCACCGTGCTCATGCATCTACTTATACTATTGCTAAATTCTTCCCCAAAGAAAAAATGTTTGGCTATCTTGTGGAAAGTGAGATAAAAAATATTGATCGTGTGCTGAATGAGCCAAATCATCCTTTTACTGCCATCCTGGGCGGTTCTAAAGTTTCTACGAAAATACATATTATTGAGGCACTTCTTGAAAAAGTGGATAATTTACTCATAGCCGGGGGGATTGCTTATACTTTTGTAAAAGCGCAGGGGGGAGAGATTGGCAACTCCATTGTGGAAGATGAATATTTAGAAGTAGCCCGGGATATTATTGAAAAGGCTAAAAAATATAAGGTAAATCTTTATTTGCCAACTGATTGTATTATCGCAGATGAATTTAAAAACAGTGCCAATATTAAACACTGTGATATTGATAAAATTCCAGAAAGTTGGATGGGACTGGATGTAGGAATAAAATCGGCGAATCAGTTTGCGGAGGTAATCAGGAAATCCTCGAAATTATTATGGAACGGCCCTATCGGTGTTTTTGAGATGTCAAATTTTTCCATGGGTACATTGAAGGTTGCTATGTCTGTGGCCGATGCAACTGATCAGGGGGCTTTTTCATTGATAGGAGGAGGGGATAGTATTGCTGCCGTTAATAAATACGGACTGGCTAACCGGATTAGTTATATTTCTACTGCAGGAGGTGCCCTGCTGGAATACCTTGAAGGAAAAGAATTACCCAGTCTGAAGGCTGTTCGTCAACAGCTTACAATTGATAATTATAATTTTGCCAATAAAAAAGTTCTTATGCGGGTGGATTTTAATGTCCCCATGGATGAAAACAAGAATATTAAAGATAATACCCGCATTATCACCGCACTTCCCACAGTAAGAAAAATTCTCACAGATGGGGGCTCCATCATATTTCTCACTCACCTTGGAAGGCCCGGGGGAAAATATGATGACAATCTTTCGTTAAAATATATCGTATCATATCTTTCAAAAGTTCTTGATAAAGAAATAAAATTCGTGGATGACTGCACCGGGAAGAAAGTACGATTGGCAGCAGAAAATTTAAAACCGGGAGAGATCCTGCTGCTGGAAAATTTACGGTTTCACAAGGAAGAGGTTGAAGGGGATGAAGATTTCGCTAAAGAACTGGCAGGACTGGGAGATGTTTATGTGAATAATGCCTTTGGTACCGCCCACCGGGCTCATGCTTCCACTTATACCATAGCAAAATTTTTTCCTGAAAATAAGATGTTTGGTTACTTAATTGAGAATGAACTCAACAATATCAACCGGGTGATTAAGAAAACAAAGCACCCTTTTACGGCTGTTTTGGGGGGTGCCAAGGTGTCAACCAAGATTCAGATTATTCATGCATTGCTTGAAAAAGCAGACAACCTGATTATTGCCGGAGGTATTGCCTATACATTTTCCAGGGCCATGGGAGGTGATGTGGGTGATTCTTTAATAGAAGAAGATTATATAGACGATGCCCGGGAAATTCTTCAAAGAGCCAGGGAGTTGGATGTTAATTTAATGCTGCCTACTGACTGCATCGTGGCCAAAGAGTTTGTAAATGAAACAGAAATTCGCCACAGTCCGATCGATCAAATAGGAACAGGATGGCGTGGAATGGATATCGGAATTAAAAGCGCCAACCGATTTGCTGAGGCCATTGAAAATTCTTCCACCATCTTATGGAACGGGCCTATAGGGGTGTTTGAGATGTCTAACTTTTCAAACGGGACCTTGCGGATCGCTATGGCTGTTACAAGGGCTACTGATAAAGGCGCTTTCTCACTGATTGGCGGAGGAGATTCCATTGCTGCTGTTAATAAATATGGGCTGGCTCATAAAATCAGCTTTGTTTCTACAGCCGGGGGAGCTTTACTGGAATTTATCGAAGGAAAGGAATTGCCAACACTGAAGGCCATCCGGAAAGGGGTAGATTAATTTGTTTTTGTTTTAACATTTTTTTATCGATTCCATTTGATAAAGGCCAAATACTTTTGTAATTTAATTTTCAAATAAAAATTTATTAATTATGATTGAAAAATATGATTTACCACTTATTCAGGATGCTGACCTAAAGGACAAAGTTGTACTGGTCCGCGTGGACCACAATGTAGTCAAACAAGGAGAGATACACGATCCCTACAGAATTGATGCAACCATTGGTACAATGTATCATATCAATGCAAGGGGTGGTAAGATTATTCTGATGACACACGTCGGCC
>CAZWHH010000145.1:0-6614 GCA_964633615.1 uncultured Bacteroidales bacterium
TTCATCTGTTTCCCGGAAATATTCAAAATAACATAATAAAGCACCCCATACAAAACAAAAAAGATCAGGGGCAAATAAGCAAGAAAAGAATAAAAATAATCAATAAAGAAAAAATTAAACAGAACAAAACCAGCCACATACAAAGATGCTGTAAGGATAAGTTGATTCAGCAGGAATTTTGATATTTTAGAACTCACAACAATATTTTAGAATTTACTTAATTTTAAGAAAATCTTTAATGCCTATGTAAATAGCTAATCCGATCCCAACAAGCGATAATACAAGAGTAAATAATGGAAACCCCATTCCTGAAACCCATTCATCCAGTTTAATCCCTCCAAAAACTGCTCCCAGGATAACAATTACCATCTCGAAGCCTATAGAAGAATATTTGGCATAGTCTTTAAGCTGACTTTTGCTGTTTTTGTTCGAATTTTTTGTTTCCTTGTTTTTCATCGGAATAAGTTTCATTATCCATCTTACAATTACCTGTAAATAGTGAACCGGGCTCGATGGACAATTTTTTCGTAATGATATCTCCATAAATTCTGGCAGAAGATTTTAAGGACAACAATTGCTTAGCTGCAATTTTTCCTTCAATCATCCCCAGCACGTCAGAATCCTTACATTCTATCTCCCCTTTAATCTTACCCGTTTCTCCAACCACAAGTTTTCCGTCTGTTTTAATATTTCCTGATAAGAAACCATCAATACGGATATCTCCATTGGTTTTTATATCACCGGTAATTTCTGTTCCAACACCCACTATATTAATGGCATTGGAGTCATTTTCCATATTGTTTGTTTTCGCCATATTTGAATTATTTGTTTTTTTCATGGTACAATCATTTCATTTGCAAAAATAAACTATTTAATTAGACAAAGATATAAATTTCAAAAAACATGAAATCATTCATTCAATTTATTTTATACATTTTAACAATTTTTCTGTCATTCCTCCGCTAAAATTATTTAAATTCGCCCAAAAAGTTGGTATATAATTAAACCCTGATTCTCATGGAAAAATTTAAATTAGTAAATCGCATCACAGGATGGGGCGTTTTTATTGTTGCAGCAACGGTTTACCTTCTTACCATTGAACCCACAGTTAGTTTTTGGGATTGTGGTGAATATATCGCCTCGGCTTACAAATTAGAAGTTGGACACCCTCCCGGAGCACCTTTTTATATGCTTCTGGGAAGGCTGGCATCTCTTTTTGCACCGGACAAGGCAGATGTTGCCATGATGGTAAATGGCCTCTCTGGTATAGCAAGTGCATTTACAATTTTATTTTTATTCTGGACCATCACTCACCTGGCAAAAAAAATACTCCCTGTAGAAAATAACCAGGGCAACTTAATTGCTGTAATTGGCAGTGGACTGGTAGGGGCTTTGGCCTATACTTTTTCAGACACCTTTTGGTTTTCAGCGGTAGAGGGAGAGGTATACGCTCTTTCTTCCCTTTTTACGGCTTTTGTTTTCTATGCCATCCTGAAATGGGAAAATATAGCAGATCAGAAATATTCTAACCGGTGGATCATACTTATTGCTTTTCTCATGGGAATATCCATCGGAGTTCACTTACTCAATTTACTCGCAATACCTGCTATTGTTTTTGTTTATTATTTCAAAAAATACAAAGTCACCCGAAATGGAATCATTAAATCAGCCCTTATTTCTATTGCTCTGTTAGCCATTTTTATGTATATGATCATTCCGGGCGTTGTAAAAATTGCTTCATGGTTTGAACTGCTCTTTGTAAACGGATTCAGCCTGCCTTATAACAGCGGCAATATATTTTATATTATCTTACTCATTGGCTTATTATCGTGGGGCCTTTATTACACTTACAAGAAAAAGAAAGTCGTAACAAATACCTTGCTGCTTGGTTTAACAGTTGTTATTATTGGATATTCTTCCTATGCAATGTTAGTCATACGTTCGTCGGCCAATCCTCCAATGGATGAGAACAACCCTGAAACCGTATTTTCGTTATACCACTATCTGAAAAGAGAACAATACGGGCAACACCCGCTCATCAACGGAAACTATTACAATGCTCCTGTTAAAGACGTAGAAGAACCATATACATACAAAAAAGAGGATGGAAAATATGTTAAAACGTATTCGTTGAATCCCAGGCCGGTATTTGACGATCGTTTCACTACTTTCTTTCCCCGAATGTGGAGCCGTCAAAGCGATCATATCAAAGAATACAAAGAATGGGCAGATGTTGAAGGCAGAAAAATCACGATTCAAAATAACAGAGGTGAAAAAGAAATAAAGAGAATTCCAACTTTTGGAGAAAATCTTAAATTTTTCTTCAAATACCAAATTGGCCATATGTATATGAGATATTTCATGTGGAACTTTGTCGGAAGGCAAAATGATATCCAGGGCCACGGAGAACTGCTTAAAGGAAAATGGCTTTCCGGTATCAAAGCAATCGATGAAGCCAGGCTCGGCAGTCAGGATAATTTGCCCGACAAATACAAAAACAACAAAGCAAGAAATACTTACTTTTTCCTGCCCTTATTATTGGGACTGGTGGGCTTTTTATTTCAGTATGCCAAAAACCCAAAAGACTTTACCGTGGTTTTATTGCTGTTCCTTTTTACTGGTTTAGCCATTGTGGTTTATCTAAACCAGCATCCTTTACAACCAAGAGAACGTGACTATGCATACGCAGGCTCTTTTTACGCGTTTGCTATATGGATAGGGATAGGTGTTGCCGGATTATATAGCGGTCTTAGAAAAGTGGCTCCCAAAGCACTTAGCGCTGTTATTGCAACCCTAATCTCCCTCTTTTTTGTTCCGGGTATTATGGCAAAAGAAAACTGGGATGACCATGACAGGTCAGACCGATACGTAGCGAGAGATTTTGCATATAATTATCTGAATTCCTGTGAACCCAATGCCATTCTTTTTACACATGGCGATAACGATACTTTCCCCTTATGGTATGCCCAGGAAGTAGAAGGTATAAGAACAGATGTAAGAGTTGTAAATTTAAGTCTTCTGAACACATCCTGGTATATTGATCAAATGAAAAGGAAAGCTTACGAATCAGATCCGGTTCCTTTTAGCCTTAAACCGAATCAATATGAACAAGGAACCAGGGACCAGGTACCAATAATGAATCAAATTAAAAGACATACGGACGTAAAAAAAGTGGTTAATTTTATTGGTAGTGACAATCCCAAATCACAACTTTCCTATGGCAATGAAAAAATTGATTACATGCCGACCAAAAAACTCAAACTGCCCGTAGATTCTGCTACTGTGGTTGAAAACGGAACAGTTTCTCCAAAAGATGCCGATAAGATCGTTCCTGAGGTTAGGTGGACTTTAAACCAAAACCAATTGGCTAAAAGCGATTTGATGATCCTTGATCTGCTGGCAAACAACCACTGGGAAAGACCTGTTTATTTTGTCTCTCCAAGTTCTCAGGCAAATCTTGGATTGCAAAACTACCTTCAACTGGAAGGTTTTGCTTATCGGTTAGTTCCTATAAAAACACCGGCAGACGGAAGGGTTGATGTAGGAAAGGTTGATGTTGATAAAATGTATGACCTCCTGATGAACGAGTTCAAATGGGGAAATATGCAGGATACAACTGTATATATTGATTATACTACCCGCAGGACTTCAAATGTAATCAGGATCAGAAATAAATTTGCCCGACTGGCCCAGGCGCTACTCAAAGAAGATAAAAATGAAAAAGCAGTCAAAGTACTTGACAGAGGGATGGAACTCACTCCTCACAGTCAAATTCCTTACAGCATCTGGACCCTGGAAGTCATTAAGCAGTATTACAATGCTGGTGCTATAGACAAGGCCAATAGTCTCTCAGAGGAATTTGCAGGATACCTGAAAGATGAACTGGAATATTATACTTCTCTGAGAAGTCCTTATAGCAGACTGGTAGACAGAAACAAAAGAATTGCCACCAGTCTGTTATACAGATTATCAGGGATAACAGATGAAAATGGACAAAAAGAGTTAAGCAAAAAATATAGTACTTACCTGAATCAAATCATTTCAAACAGCAGACAAAATATGCCCTAAAAACCTTTAACAAACAAATTAAATTAAAAAGCCTGGTATTTTAAATGCCAGGTTTTTTTAATTTTTATATAATTGTTTTAGCACTTAAATGCGAAGGAGTTTGTTTCAGGTTTTTACAACAGGTGTTCGCATGGATAATTCTTTAATCTAATAACTCGTTGGCATAATCGGCTATATCAGAAGCATTTATGTTTTTAATACACTTAAAATGTCCTTTAGGGCATTTTGTGTAACCAATTTTAGTACACGGCCTGCATTTTAATCCTTTCACCTCAAAAATTTGTGAATGGGGATCCGGAAGATAGGGGTACATGCCAAACACAGGAACTGTATTGCCCCAAACTGATAATATGATTTTATTAAAAGCTGCTGCCACATGCATAAGCCCGGTATCATGGGTGATCATCAAAGAGGCTTTTTTTACAAGGGACGCCGATTGATTAATCGAATATTTTCCACAGGCATTATATACTTTCCCTGAAAACCTGCGGGCAATTTTCTCTCCTTTTTTTTGATCATTCTGGTCTCCAAGCAATATAACCGGATAATTTAGCCGGTCAATCACTTCCTCTATTTTGTCTTGTGTTAACTTTTTGGTTTCATGTTTGGCTCCAATGGCAAAACCGATATAACGATTACTCAAAAAATCAGGTAAACTGCACATATCAACTTCGTCAGACGAGTTTAAATAATAATCCAGTCCTTTTTCATCGGGCTCCACATCAAAAAGATCCAGCGCATCAAAATACCTGTCAACAATGTGTTTATCAGGAAGTTTATTGATTTTAAAATTAACAAGCAGCCATTTTTGAAAGTTTAATTTATTGACACTAAAGTTTACAATTTTAAGTCGCGACTTAATTTGATAAGTCCTTATATTTTTGTGTAAATCAATAATATAATCAAACTTCTCCGCTTGTAACTTGTTCACTTGAGACGATAAGTTTTCTTCCAGCAAATGTATTTTATCAATATTGGGATTTCCTTCAAGGATTTCCCGGTAAGCGGGTTTAGTAAAATAATGAATTTCTGCCTCTTTGAGTTGTTCTTTTAATACCCTGACAATTGGAGTGGTTAATACAATATCGCCAATAGAACTAAATCTTAAAACAAGAAATTTTATAGATTGCATTTCAAAATATTAAACCTTACAGATGCGAAGAGAAAACATGCAAGAAAATTTAGCCTGCTTCGGCAAGAATGATCGTTTTATTTCGCTGAACCTCAACGACTCCTCCTTCAATGTCAAAATATTGAGGGTTTCCGATACTCTCTTCCACTTTAACCTTTCCTTTATGCAGAGTTGAAATAATTGGGGCATGATATTGCAATATTACGAATTGCCCTTTATCTCCGGGGACCCTTATTAGTTCTACTTTGCCCTCAAAGAGCTTTTTTTCAGGTGTAATTATTTCCAGGTACATAGCATTTTTATTGAGATTCAGATAACAATTTCTCCCCTTTTTCAATAGCATCATCAATGGTTCCAACCAGGTTGAACGCAGATTCCGGGTATTTATCCACTTCTCCGTTCAGGATCATTTTGAATCCTTTGATGGTATCTTCAATATCAACAAGCACTCCCGGTTTCCCTGTAAATTGTTCTGCTACATGGAAAGGCTGTGACAGAAACCTTTGAACCCTCCTTGCTCTGTGTACAATGGTTTTATCCTCTTCCGATAATTCATCCATTCCGAGAATAGCAATAATATCCTGTAATTCCTTATTGCGCTGTAAAATTTCTTTTACTTGCTGGGCAGTATTATAGTGCTCTTCCCCAACAATATCAGGAGTTAAAATTCTGGAAGTGGAATCCAGGGGATCAACTGCCGGATAAATTCCAAGTTCTGAAATTCTCCTGCTCAGCACCGTTGTAGCATCCAGATGGGCAAAAGTGGTCGCCGGGGCAGGGTCAGTAAGATCATCTGCAGGTACATAAACAGCCTGCACCGAAGTAATCGAACCATGCTTTGTAGAAGTAATTCTTTCCTGCATTTCACCCATCTCGGTGGCTAAGGTGGGTTGGTAACCTACCGCTGAAGGCATTCTGCCAAGAAGGGCAGACACTTCAGAGCCAGCCTGGGTAAATCGGAAAACATTATCCACGAAGAACAAGATGTCATTCCCTTCCCCTCCTTTGCTTAAACCTTCATCCCTGAAAGACTCTGCCAGTGTTAATCCGGTTAGCGCAACAGTTGCTCTTGCCCCGGGAGGTTCATTCATCTGTCCAAAGACAAGGCTGGCTTGTGATTTCTGTAGCTCTTTCATATCTACTTTGGAAAGATCCCAATTCCCTTCTTCCATACTTTTCTTAAACTCCTCTCCATATTTAATTACCCCGGACTCAATCATCTCTCTGAGCAGATCATTCCCTTCCCTGGTTCTCTCACCAACACCTGAGAACACTGTAACCCCGGAATAAGCCTTTGCAATATTATCAATCATTTCCATGATTAAAACTGTCTTACCTACACCGGCACCCCCAAAAAGACCAATTTTTCCTCCCTTGGAGTAAGGTTCAATCAAATCAATCACCTTAATTCCGG
>CAZWHH010000146.1:0-5317 GCA_964633615.1 uncultured Bacteroidales bacterium
GCATAATTTGTTATATTTGTTTTTACTTTGTAGAAGATGCGGTTTTTAAGTATTTCAAATAAGAAAAATTTTGAGAAAACCGGGCTTTCCCCGGGTAATATGGCATGGGGCCGATTCAGGAAGAATAAGTTTGCACTGGGCAGCATGCTTTTTCTTTCTTTTATTTTCATTTTGGCTCTTCTGGGGTATTTAATCACACCCGACACAACTCCCTTTGCCAACAGTCAGCATCTGGAATTAGCCACTCAGAAACCCGGATTTAAAGTGAAGGTCTTAAAAATTAAAAAAAACGTGGCTTTTGAAGAGGTATCATTTTTCAGAAAAATGCTTTCGGGTAAACAAAATAAATATGAGCTGATTCCTGTAAACTCAATTAGAATCAATAAAAGTCAACTATTTGCGGAGGAATATACTTCCCCTGAAGAACAAGAAAAATTCATCAGGCAATTTCATCTTGTCGATGTAGTTTTTCCCATTGAGTCGGAAAAATCGATCATCAATAAAGGAAATGAATATATTTTCAAAGATATTCAAGGCAAGAAAAGAAAAACAACCCAGGAGTATCTCAAAAAAACTGTTCAGGAAGAATTACTAACCCAAAGAACTTTTTGGCTGGGAACAGACCGTTTTGGAAGAGATATGCTAAGCCGCCTGATCATAGGAGCCCGTGTTTCTCTGTCAGTAGGATTCATATCCGTATTTATATCGCTTGTTATTGGTATCACCCTGGGTTCAATTGCCGGATATTTCAGAGGAGTTATCGATGACATTATCATGTGGCTTATTAATGTGGTATGGTCAATACCAACATTATTAATGGTAATTGCTATTACCTTAGTGATTGGTAAGGGCTTCTGGCAAATATTTATTGCCGTGGGATTAACCATGTGGGTTGAAGTGGCCAGGGTAATCAGGGGTCAGGTCATATCCATCCGGGAAAAGGAATTTGTTGAAGCAGCCAGGGCAATGGGTTTCAGGAACTCAAGGATTATTATCAAACATATCCTCCCCAATGTAATTAATCCTGTGATCATCATCTCTGCAGCAAATTTCGCATCGGCAATTCTTATTGAAGCTGGGTTAAGCTTTCTTGGTATCGGAGTTCAGCCTCCAATTCCTTCCTGGGGTACTATGATCAAAGAACATTATGGATACATACTTGTGGATATGGGTTACCTGGCCCTATTACCGGGTCTCGCGATCATGTTTACAGTATTATCTTTCACTCTTATAGGAAATGGGCTTCGGGATGCCTTAGATACAAAGAGCTGAGCCCTGTATTAAGAAAGAATTATTTTATCAATAAAAAATTATCATTTGTCAAAACCTGTCCTAAAGAATGGGGAAATTAAAACAATTGTCTTATTTTAATGTTTAAATTTTAAAACATTTAAAAAATATTATGGTTGAAAAACTAAGAAGTGTTGTTGAGGAACTCAAAGAAAGAGTGAATAATAACCTTGATATGATACATGAAAATGAGAAGAAAGTAAGGAGGCTTTTGAGAGAAACAGTTTCTGAGCAAAGATCTTCAAATCTCGAAAAAATATACGAAGAAAATAAAAAGATGTTGAAAGAAAATCATGAATCAATTCAACTGCAGTTGCAGATTAATAAGTTCATAGAATCAAACCGTGCTTTGCTTGAAACCAAGGAGAAAAATCAAAAGCCCGAAAATGTTGAAGAAATAAGTCATAGAAAAGAACTCTCTCCGGTGGAATACTGGGATATGACCATTTCAGGAGAAATTCCGTTCGATCAGGATCATCCCTATTTTGAAAATGAAGAATTTTTCAAGTCTTTGCTAAGTTACTTTACAAAAATTGAAGATTATGAAAAATGTGATTGGTTAGTAAAACAAAGAACTCAAAAGAACATTCGCTGAGCTATAAATTTGTTCTTTTCAAAATCCAGTAGCTCAATAAAACAAAAACCAGGGAATAAATCAGTGTAATAGCAATATTTAATTGCAATGACAGGTCTGAGGTTACAAAGTTAATCTGTTCCTTATTATTAGAAAAAGTCTGTATGGCTTGTTCAAACTTTACACTCATTTCACCCGGAAACTTTGTCAAACCTGACAATACCTTTGTGGGAAAATACTGCTCCCAATCCGAAAAAAATATCTTGCGAACGAGTATCTCACCAGGGAAAAGATACAGAATGAAAACAATGATAGAAACAGCTGTTCTCTTTAACAAAAAAGCAAAAAAACCTGCCAGGCATAAATAACCGAATGTCTGAATACAATAAACAAGAGGCATGTATGCTTTATGAAAAATATTCCAGGAAAATTCTTCTTCCCCGATTAAAAAGCCCATAGCCAAAGCGCCTCCCATAGTAAGAATAAAGGCATAAAAAGAAACGGTAAAAATCATCCAGAGTTTTCCCAAAAGAAGATCCTCCCTGCTCAATCCATTCAATATCTGTATTCTAAACGTGTTATTACGGAATTCGTTTGTAATTAGTGTAATGGTCAAAATCCCCAGAAGAAGATTAAACTGGCTGGCAATCCAGGGAAAAAACTCCCAAATGTTCTCAAATTTATATAAACTCAGCACTGAAACTTCTCCCAAGCTAAATTCTATCCCCGAAATAGCTATTACAATCAGGAAAAAGAAGGTAAGATGCAAGGTGATAAATAACCTGAAAGTATTGGAAGAAAAGGTTTTAATGTTTTCGACAGAGATGATCTTCGCCATAATTATCACTTAATTAATTCAAGGAATTCAGTTTCCAGCCTGTTTTTTAACATTTCCAATTTGGAAAGTACGACTCCATGTTTCAGGAGATAATTATTCAGGTCATTGCTCTTGTAATTTTTACGCAGAACCACCCGTATTTCATCTTTAAACATCTCATAATCTTCTACAAGATCGGATTCGGAGAGTTTTTCACCAATTGTCTGAAGATCCTCCCCGGCAACAATCACCACTTCTTTATCAGTCAATATATCTTTTACCTGGCCTTCCTGAATTAACTTTCCTTCTTTTAATATCCCGACATGGGTGCATACTTTTTCAACTTCATCAAGAATATGACTTGCCATAACAATCGTCTTGCCTTGTTTTGTCTGATCATTAATAATCTCTCTCAAATCAGAAAAACCTTCCGGATCCAGACCTTTTGTTGGTTCATCTAAAATAAGTACTTCAGGATCCCCGGCCAAAACTGCTGCGAGAGCCATTCTTTGTTTCAACCCTGAAGAAAGGTGTTTAAATTTACTATGTTTTCTATCGAGTAATTTTGTAAGGCCCAGAACACGATTGATACATTGATCAGAAACTCTTTTGGCTCTTGTAATTATTTTTAAATTATCATTCAGGGTTAAATAGGGATAAAAAACAGGATATTCAATAAGGCAACCAATTCTGCGGCGTATCTTTGCTGAATTAGCCTGTCCGAACCAGCGTACTTCTCCCGAATTAATTCTGATCAAACCCAATGCAGAAGATAATGTGGTTGTTTTTCCGCTTCCGTTAGGACCCAGTAAACCATAAACCATTCCCCTTTCAACTTTGAGGTTAAGATCATCTACAGCAGCCAGTTTGCCATAATACTTTGTAAGACCCTTTATTTCTAAAACCGGTGTTTTTCCCATAAATTACATAAAAAAGGGGGTGTATCAACACTCCCCTAAAAATAAAAAAATATTTCTGAATAAGACGATTTAATCTTAGTTTCCATATTCAGAGAAAAACTTGATACGCATAAGCCTTATATCCTCTTCAGAATATTCCTCTTCACCCAGCTCATCTAAGGCTTCCTGCAACGATTCACTGTCGGCATCTTCCAAAAAATAATCGTATATATCTTCCTGCTTGTCTTCATCAATTACCTGGTTGATGTAATAATCAAGATTTAACTTGGTACCTGATTGTACGATTGACTCAATTTCAGATAACAATTCATGCATTGCAATTCCTTTTGAATTGGCAATATCCTCAAGGGGCATCTGCCTGTCGATACTTTGAATGATAGAGACCTTCATCCCGGATTTATTCACAACAGATTTAACAACCATATCCTGGGGACGAATAATATCTTTTTCATTCACATAATCTTTTATAAGCTGAACAAATTCTTCACCAAATTTATGGGCCTTACCGGTACCCACCCCGGCAATATTATTCAGTTCTTCAATGGTAACAGGATACTGGATTGCCATATCTTCCAGTGAAAAATCCTGAAAAATCACAAAAGGTGGCAGATTATTTTTCTTTGCTTCCTTTTTTCGCAGATCTTTCAAGATCTTCATCAGTTCTTCGTCAACGGTTCCACCTTTACCGGGCCCTTCTCCATAGTTCTCAGCATCATCCCTTCCATCATAATCATGGTCTTTACTGATCATGATGCTATAAGGATGCTTAAGATAATCCTGCCCATCTTCACTAAGCTTCAACAGTCCGTAATTTTCAATATCCTTTTCCAGCAGACCCTTAACAAGAGCTCTCCGTATCACTGTATTCCAATAATAAGGTTCTTCATCTTTCCCTGATGCAAATAAATCAAGCTTATGATGCTTATATGCTTTTATGTTATTCGTTGCATTTCCGGCCAAAAAATTAGAAACATGATCATGTTTAAACTTTTCCTTAACCGCTTTTACTGCTTGCAAAACTTTCAAGACAGAATCTTTCCCTTCAAATTGCTCTTTGGGGTACAAGCAGTTGTCACAATTTTCACAGTTTTCCTCTTCATATTCCTCGCCAAAATAATGTAATAACTGTCGCCTCCGGCAAATAGAAGACTCAGCATAAGCCGTTGTTTCAAGCAGTAGTTGTTTCCCTATTTCCTGCTCATTGATAGGTTTCCCCTGCATGAACTTTTCAAGCTTCTGTATGTCTTTGTAGCTATAGAAAGCAATACACTTCCCCTCTCCATCATCTCTCCCTGCTCTTCCGGTTTCCTGATAATAAGCTTCAAGGCTTTTGGGAATATTATAATGAATCACAAAACGAATATCCGGTTTGTCAATCCCCATACCAAAAGCTATGGTGGCCACGATCACATCAATATCTTCCATCAGAAACTTATCCTGGGTGCCAGTCCTGGTTGCAGAATCCATCCCGGCATGATAAGGCATGGCTTTTATTCCATTCACCTTTAAAGTTTCAGCCAGTTCTTCCACTTTTTTCCTGCTCAGACAATAAATAATCCCTGATTTCCCGGAATTATTCTTTACAAATTTTATGATCTCTTTGGTGGCATTAACCTTAGGACGTACTTCATAATAAAGATTTGGCCGGTTAAAAGAAGACTTAAAAACATTGGCATCAAGAATTTCCAGGTTCTTTTGTATATCATGCTGAACCTT
>CAZWHH010000146.1:5417-6561 GCA_964633615.1 uncultured Bacteroidales bacterium
TTTTTCTAAATTATATAATATTAATTATGGTTTAATTTTTGATTAATTTTGTAACGTGAATTTAATTAATTTGTTTCACTTTAAAATATTCTACCAAAAAATGTTTTAATCTTTCTTAAATTTACGATTTTTTATTGAAATGTTTCAATTAATGAAAAAGAAAATCATATTTTTTGATAAAAATCATAATCTATATTTAAATAAAAATGGAATTTAATATTAAAAAAATCGGCAGAGATACAATTTTAGAGGAAGCAGAAGCCATCCATAAACTTTCAGAATATATTGATGCTGATTTTGAAAAGATTGTGGAATTGATTTACCACTCTAAAGGAAGGGTAATCATCACAGGGGTGGGTAAAAGCGCCAATATTGCTAAAAAAATTGTAGCAACACTTAATTCAACAGGTACTCCTTCAATATTTATGCATGCCGCAGATGCCATTCACGGAGATATTGGCATTATTCAAAAAGACGACAGCATTATCTGTATTTCAAAAAGCGGGAATACCCCAGAGATAAAAGTACTGGTTCCCCTGATCCATTTTCGGAAAAATAAACTGATCGGGATGGTTTCCAATACCGATTCATTTCTGGGTAAGAATGCCGATTATGTATTAAGGACAACTGTGGACAAGGAAGCATGCCCGCATAATCTTGCTCCTACTTCCAGTACAACAGCCCAGCTTGTTATGGGTGATGCCCTGGCAGTAGCTCTCCTGGAATACAGGGGTTTTTCCCGGGAAGATTTTGCTAAAATGCACCCCGGTGGAGCATTGGGGAAAAAACTTTATATGACTGTTTCCGATCTTTATAAGCAAAACGAAGTCCCCAGTGTAAACAGCCACGATACTATCAGAACGATTATTGTAGAAATCTCATCTAAACGCCTGGGAGCTACAGCAGTACTGGAAAATAATAAATTAATCGGTATCATTACCGATGGTGATTTACGAAGAATGCTGGAGAAATATAATGATGTGGAGAATTTAACAGCCCGGGATGTTATGTCTCCGGACCCAAAGACAATACCAGCTAATGAATTAGCCATCAATGCTTTTAATCTTATGGAAAATCATAACATTACCCAGTTAATTGTTATGGATGAAGACAACTACAAAGGAATCGTTCATCTGCATGACAT
>CAZWHH010000147.1:0-6552 GCA_964633615.1 uncultured Bacteroidales bacterium
GATTTACACAAAGCAGGCGGAGTAATTCCGATTCTTTGGTAGTCAGACTCTGCTCCTTTTCTCCGTTCCAGAGCATTTGCTTATTTGAATCGAAAGTAAATTTACCTACCTGAAAAACAGATTGATCTTTTTCTCCTTCCTGGTTTTCCGATGTTCTTCTTAAGATGGCTTTCAGCCTGTAAAGCAGTTCTTCCATCGAAAATGGCTTGGTAATGTAATCGTCGGCACCAATACTAAAACCTTCCAGCACATCCTCCTTTAATGTCTTGGCAGTTAGAAAAATAAAAGGAATAGTTGCATTTTTTTCACGAATTTTTTTAGCCAGTGTAAAACCATCCATTTTGGGCATCATAATATCGATGATACAAATATCAAATGATTGATTATTAAATGCCTCCAATGCTTCAACTCCATCTTTTGTTAAAATGGTATTGTAAGATTTGGCATTTAAATATTCCTTAAGCAAGGATCCCAGATTTTCATCATCTTCTGCAAGCAGAATATTAACTGTAGCTTCTTCCATTATATTTATTATTTAAAGGTAAAATGATATCAAAGCGTGTTCCTTTTTTATATTCACTTTTCAGGTTAATGGTTCCTTCATGTTCTTCGACCATCTTTTTTACATAATTTAATCCCAGTCCGAAACCTTTCACATCATGTCTATTGCCAGTGTGCACCCTGTAAAATTGTTCAAAAATTTTCTTCTGTTCCTTCTTTTTAATTCCGATCCCATGGTCTTTTACTGAAATTTTTATAGAATAATTCACATTCTCAGTAAATATTTCAATAATAGGTTGCTCCGCACTATATTTAATTGCATTATCAAGCAAGTTAAAAATTATATTGGTAAAATGCACTTCATCAACATATACTTTTGAATTAAAAGCATTCAAAGATTTTTCAATCTTGCCGTTGCGGTTTTCCACTTGCAGAGAAAAGCTTTTTATTACATTATCAATTAAATTGTGAATGTCTGTTTCTTTGGGATTAATTTTAATTTTACCCCTGCTAAAAAGAGCTGTTTTAAGTACTTTTTCCACCTGGTAACTTAATCTTCTGGTTTCATCTTCCACTATTTTTGAAATGTGTCCAAGATTTTTCGAAGTATCCGGTATACTGTCATCCTTCAACATTTGCGAAGCCAGAGAAATAGTAGAAATCGGAGTTTTTAACTCATGGGTCATATTATTGACAAAATCATTTTTAACCACAGAAAGTCTTTTCTGTTTAAACATGATATGAGTCGTGATAGCAAAACCAAGTAAAACGATCATAGAGAGAAAAACAGAAACAATAGTAATTGTACCTGTAGATTTAAAAATATATTTCTCCCGGTCTTTAAAATAAATTTTTAAATAGTTATTCTTCTCTACCACATCATTAGGAAAGAGTTTTGACTGATAGGTCATTTTATTAAGGCTATCCGTATAATGTTCCGATTGAATGGCAATATTTCCATTGCCTTTAACAACGGCAAATTCATAATCCAGATCAATATCATTTTGCTTGAATTCTTCCTTAATAATTTCCTTAAGGTTTTCTTTATTTAGTCTGTTCTCTATATCAACATCCACCTGTATTAGCTTATTAACAATATTTTCCACGAAAACTTTTTTTTGTGACAGATCTGTCTGCATCTGTGATTCAAGATGATCTTTCAGAAAGTTATCTTTTAACTCATTAAAAAAAGTGGTTTTTTTACTGCTTTTCAATTGATAACGGTTTTTATTCCAGGCTCCGAATTTTGAGGACAAATCAAGGGAATCAAGATTATCCAGTTCGAGTATTTCTTTATCTGTGTCATATTCACTAACTGAATATTTTGTTTTTTTTAATCTGTTAGAGCTATAACTTAAAGGAGCCTTACCGTTTTCTTTATTCTTAAAAGGGTCTGTTTCATTAATGATCTGATAAACCATCTCCTTGTTTTCAAGCTGATCCACCACATTATTAAGAGTTTTATTAACCAGGTGATTAAATTGTTCCTCTTTGATGTCAATCGCATTACGGATCCAGAATCCTTGCAGGACAAACAATCCGAGCAATGTGACAGACAATGCAAATGTAACCAGCCAAATCGTTTTCTTACTCATAATGACACAAATTTATGCATCAATTCTTTCAAAATAAATAATTTAACAATATTTAACAAACCTTTCAAACCATTAACTAAACTTCAGCTTAGATTTGTAGTCAATCTCATAGATACAAATTTTAGGGTAAAAATTCAGAAAAGAATTTTTGGAATAAGAGACAAATTTTGTCTCTTATTTTTTTAGAATTCCCAGTTGTTTTCATTTATAGTAAGGACAGCCTCTTTCAACAAACTGATGGATTGTATCACATCGTTTTTATTCACAGATTCTATCACCTGGTGAATATGCCTAGTAGGAATAGATATTGCACCTGCTATAGAGCCCTTTTTGGTCATTCTTTGCACCATAGCCGTATCGGTTCCTCCTTTGCTCATTAGTTCAGGTTGCCATTTAATACTCTTTTTCTTGGCTATCTCTTTCAGATATTTAGACATCCGATAATCAACAATCGCACTCGAATCTAATATTTTTATAGCTGTTCCCTCGCCCATTCGTGTGATTTGCTCCTGTGGTTTCGATCCTGGTACATCAAAGGCTATGGTGGTATCTATAGCAATCCCAAAATCGGGTTGTATCTTCTGGGTAGCTACCTGGGCTCCTCTGATACCCACTTCCTCCTGCACTGTAAATACAGCATACAAATCATTGGGTAAATTTTGATCTTTTAATTGCTTTAAAGTTTCAATTAAAACATATACCGATATCCTGTTATCCAATGACTTCCCATTAAAACAACCCCCCATTTCAATTAATTCTCGTTCGCGGGTTATGGGAGTCCCTATTTCAATATATTTTTCTACTTCTTCTTTCACCATACCCACATCAATAAAGAAATCTTCCACTTTGACATTCTTCTTTTTCTCCTCATCAGACATCAAATGAACCGGCTTGGAACCCATCACACCAATAACATCTTGCTTTCCATGCAATATGACTCTCTGGGCAGTTAAGGTCTTAGGATCGAATCCTCCTAAAGTTAAAAAATGTATAAATCCATTTTCATCAATATGGTTCACAATAAAACCTATCTCATCCATGTGAGCAGCCAGCATCATTTTTTCCCTGCTTTTCCCTTTTCTTAAAGCATACACATTTCCCATATTATCGAGAGAAACTTCATCCACATAATTTTTCACTTCCTGAATGATCAGTTCTCTGATCTTTTGTTCAAATCCGGAAACACCGGGAGTTTCTGAAATTCTCTTTAATAATTTAAAATCCAGTTGATTCATTTATATAAAGTTAATTTATTAGTTTGACATTCTAAGACTTATTCCTACTAAAGTCTCCATTTTTTGATACTGCATTCCATGTAACCCTCATGCTTTATTCAGTGTCTTTTGTCTAAAGGATGCAGATGAGAGTTTCATTTAATTATTTTTTATATTCATTAAACACTAAAACCCTGCGATTAGTAAGTCAGTTTTTTAAGGTTCATTCGTGATAGATCATTTATTTCAAACGCGGTAATTACATGTTTAATTTTCTTCAGTTCATTGATAAAATAAGTTAAATTAAAATTTTCAATGTCACCAGCTGCCTTCAAAAAAAAATCAATATTCTTAAGATCTTTAAAGAGAAACCCATTCTCTGACTGATTTGATATAAGATCAAAGACCAAAGCTTGAGTCTCATCTTTATACCTATATCTGTTAAATTGTCGAATCGATTGATCTTTCTCCTGAATTTCCAGATCTTCTGCTTTCCTGAAGTCAAATTGCAAAGCCTCATTCAGGACCCATGTCAACCGATAATGATTTTCATGAGACGCGATAGCTATTATACTGAAGTCATCCGGAGTTACCTCCTTCAGTTTGTGTACTTTCTTTGTCATCACAAGAAATTATTGAACGTTAAAATTACAAAAGAAAATTTGAAAAGAAAATCATGATTCTATGTAGGTGTAATATGCCTGTCTTGAAGCTTCCTGCTGGGCTTCTTTCTTGGAAGAACCTTCTCCCTGCCCTAAAACTTTATCAAATATCCGCACACTGGAGACAAAGGAAGGATGGTTCGCCTCGTCTTCTTCTACCTCGTGATCATCAAAAAATACCTCCATATTATTTTTCTGACACCATTCAATCAAATGGCTTTTAAAATCAAATATTAAAGTTTCATATTTTTCGAGGGAGATATAGGGTTTTAACAGATATTTAATCAGGTACTTTTTAGTGAAAGCATATCCTCTTTCGATAAAAATAGCTCCTACAATTGCTTCTAATGCATTTCCGGGAATATTTGTCTGGGGTATATAGCTGACTTTTGAATTAATTAAATGATTCAGTTGCATTTTGTCAGCAATGGCATTTAAAGACTCTCGGCTTACAATTTTGGCTCTTAATTTCGTAAGAAATCCCTCTTCTTTATCAGGGAAATAGTGATAAAGATAATCTGCAACTGCTGCATTCAAAATAGAATCCCCTAAATATTCAAGGCGTTCATTGTTAACAGATGTTTCCTGAAAAACAGATTTTGCTGCCGATTTATGAGTAATGGCAAGCCTGAACAAATCCCCGTTTCGGGGCTTATAGTTTAAAACTTGCCAGATTTTATTATTGAATTCTCTCTCGGGAGATGAATTGAACTTTCTAAAAAGCTTTATATGAGTTATTTTACTCATTAAATTTTCTCACAATAACTGAAGCATTATGTCCACCAAAACCAAAAGTGTTGCTTAAGGCAGCATTTACTTCTTTTTCCTGTGGTTCATTGAAGGTATAATTCATCTTATTATCGATCTCCGGATCATCTTCAAAATGATGGATCGTGGGTGGAATCATACTCTTGTTGATTGCACAAACAGCAGCCATTAGTTCAACTGCTCCTGCAGCACCAAGTAAATGGCCTGTCATTGATTTGGTTGAACTGATATTCAAATTATAGGCATGATCGTCAAATACCTTTTTAATCCCTTTTACTTCTGCACCATCACCTACGGGGGTGGCAGTTCCATGAACATTGATATAATCAATATCCGTGGGTTTTAACCCGGCATCCTGTAATGCAAGATTCATCACTTTTCTTGCACCCTCTCCTTCAGGGTGTGGGGCAGTGAGATGGTGAGCATCCGCGGTCATTCCGCCTCCTACTATTTCTGCAAAAATTTTAGCACCCCGTTTTTTGGCGTGTTCATACTCCTCAACAATGAGAGCCCCGGCTCCTTCACCCATAACAAAACCATCACGGGTTTTATCAAACGGACGGGATGCCGTTTTATACTCCTCATTATTGGTAGAGATTGCTTGCATCGCATTAAAACCTCCCATACCAGCCTCATTGATAGCAGCTTCAGAACCTCCTGTAACAAACATATCTGCCTTTCCGAGACGAATATAGGTTAATGCATCAATAATTGCATGAGAAGCTGATGCGCAGGCAGAAACAGTTCCAAAATTGGGTCCTTTAAAACCATACTTCATTGAGATATGTCCTGCTGCAATATCAGAGATCATTTTAGGAATGAAGAATGGGCTAAATCGGGGTGTACCATCACCTTCGATAAAGCCCTTAACTTCGTTAAGGAAAGTATTTATTCCTCCAATTCCTGAACCCCAAATGACACCGGCTCTGTCTTTATCTATAGAATCTAAATCAAGATCTGAATTTTCAATAGCCTCTTTTACAGAGACCATTGCATATTGAGCATACAGATCAAGCTTCCTTATTTCTTTTCTATCGAAATGGTCTTTGGGATTATAATTTTTCACTTCGCATGCAAACCTGGTTTTAAATTTTGAAGCATCAAAGTGTGTGATCCAGTCTGAACCACTTACACCTTCGAAAAGATTTTTACAATACTCTTCAAAACTATTTCCTATTGGTGTCAAAGCACCCATACCAGTTATAACAACACGTCTCTGAGCCATAGTTATAAAATTTAAAACAGGTTTAAAATTTTTTATTGTGCGTTTTCTTCAATGTACTTAACAGCTTCTCCTACTGTGCCAATGTTTTCTGCCTGATCATCAGGAATAGAAATGTTAAATTCTTTTTCGAATTCCATTATCAATTCAACTGTGTCTAATGAATCAGCACCTAAGTCGTTTGTAAAGCTAGCGTCATTAGTTACTTCATTTTCTTCTACGCCAAGCTTATCAACTATAATTGCTTTAACTCTTGATGCAGTATCTGCCATAACTTTTAAGTTTTAGTTAGTAATTAATTTTTTAAACAGTGCAAAGAAATATAATTCCCTTTCATATAACAAAAAAAATTATAATTTTTTTACAATAATTTTACTTCTTTTTAGAAATAATGCAGTATTTATGAATAAAAAAAATGACATTTCTTTACATTTGTTGCTAAATTACAAATATTTCACCAGATGAAAAAAATCGCAATATTTGCCTCAGGGTCAGGAACAAACGCAGAAAACATAGCCAAGTACTTTTCTGATTGTGAAAATATAAAGGTTGAAATTATTCTTTCAAACAAAAAGAACGCAAAGGTTTTA
>CAZWHH010000148.1:0-6551 GCA_964633615.1 uncultured Bacteroidales bacterium
AAGAGGGATAGATCAGTTTATAACAGCGGGTTTATTTTTTTTAAGAGGACTCTTTAAAATAAATTATAATTATATTTTAACTTACTCCCCGCCTTTACCATTGGGATTAACTTCTTATTTTTTAAAGTTATTTCAATTATAATCAAACCAATAGCAACAATAACAAACCAAAAGAATTCCTCGTTTTTCTCGCTAAATTCAGTTACTTCGATTTTTGATTTTTCCAACTTATCAATTTCCTCATATATCTTTCTAAGCTTTTGATTATTCACTGCCCTGAAGTATTTTCCATTAGTTGTGTGGGCAATATTCTGCAGTACCTCTTCATCAATCTCAACCTCCATATCTTGATACTGAATTCCATAGGGAGTTTGCACAGGATAAGGAGCTGTACCCATGCTCCCAACTCCAATGGTATAAACCCGGATACCAAAAGTTTCGGCAATTTCAGCGGCCGTATTAGGAGCAACAGATCCCCTGTTATTCACTCCATCGGTCAGTAGAATCACTACTTTGCTTTTGGCCTTACTATCTTTCAAACGATTTACCGAAGTAGCCAATCCCATCCCTATCGCGGTTCCGTCCTCTACCATCCCGCTTTCAATATCACGAAACAGATTGATCAGTACCCTGTGATCTGTTGTGAGCGGACATTGGGTAAAGCTTTCCCCGCTGAAAACCACCAGTCCTATCCGATCATTGGGACGGTCCGAAATAAATTCAGTAGCAATCGCTTTTGAAGCATCCAGTCTGTTGGGATTAAAATCTTTAGCCAGCATACTACTGGAAATATCAAGTGCCAGCACAATATCAATACCCTCCGTGGATATGTCTTTCCAGCGATCTGTAGATTGCGGACGGGCAAAAGCGATAATCAGCAATGCCAGCGCTAACACGCGAAAACCAAAAAGCACATGACGAAAGATACTTTTAAAAGAATAATTTATATTTTTAAGTCCCTGAATAGTTGAAACTTGTATAAATGCATTGTCTTTATTATGTCGCAGAATATACCATACAATAATCGGAATAAGTAAAACCAGCAAAAATAAAAACTCCGGATTATGAAAGTTCAGATTTCTCATCTTTCTCCTCCTTCTTTATTGATATTTTCGGCTCCCTCCGCATTATTCTCCTTATTTCCTCCCTTATCAGTATCTTGTTTCTTTTCTTCCTCTATCATTTTTGTCTCTTTCACAAATCGATAGGCACTCTCCATTGATTCCTGATGGGCTTCCGGATCAGGATCAAATTTAGCAAACTTAACCAGATCAGCCAGTTGCAGGGTTTCCTGCAACAAGTTAAACAATTCATCATTGTCAAATCCTGTATTTTTCAATGAAGTAAGAATTTCTTCCGTTGTACGCTCCAGGGTTTTTATATCATATCGCAACCACAAATAAGTTCTCAGTATATCTGATAATCTGGTATAATAAAGCTTTATTTCCCCTGCTTGCCAAAGCTTTTGCTTTTTTAATTTATCGAGCTCTCTGAATGCTATGATATGAGCTGGTTCTGAAGGTTTTTCCGGCTCCACAAGTTCATCTTTTCGCTTGAATTTACGCATCAGATAGATTATGAGAAGTACCAAAAAAACAACACCCAGTCCTACTCCAATATAAGGCAATGCTTCTTTAAAAGTCACTGGTGCGCCAAAAGGACTTTTCACGGTAAAAATAGTATCAGTGGTATCCACCTTTACCGGATATACTTTTAAGAAGGTCGAATCACTAAATATGCTATCATTTAAAGAAGCAGTCCCATATGTAAATTTAAGAGCAGGAATTGTAAAAGATCCTGTATCAAAAACGGTTACCAGGTATTTCTTCTCAATGAGTAATTCATTGTCATTTAATACAGAAGTATCGGTTGTTTGCTCTTCTAAAATTTCAATTTGCGGGGGAAAATTTTCACCCGGTCCGGGAAAGGCAACATGAAGATCACTGGGTTTACGAACCTTTAGACGATAATGGATTTGATCACCTATCAATATTTTGTTTGTATCCAGATAAGTTTTTACGGAAATATTCTGACCAGGCATCATGTTTGGTAAAAAGACACAAAGCCAAATGAATAATATCCCGATTATATTTTTCATGTCTATAATTTTCATTAATTAAATTTAACGTCTTTTGAACAGGTTAACGAGAGGTCTGACGTAGTCCTCTCCTGTTTTTAAAGTAGTGTAATCCACTCCTGCCTGGGAGAAGGCTTCTTTGATTAATTGGTTTGTTTCTTTCCACCAATTGTAATGGGCTTTTCTAACCTTTTTGCTTGAAGAATTTATCCAAATCATCTCGTCACTTTCTGCATCTCTCATTTTTATCATTCCCACCGGAGGCAATTCTGTTTCTCTATTGTCGTAAACCTGCAATCCTATAACATCATGTTTATTATTAGCAATTTTCAGGGCTTCCTGAAAATTCATTTTTCCTTTTTCCTCTTCTCTGTCGAAGAAATCTGAAATAACAAATGCTGTAGCTCTTTTCTTAATGGCATTTGTTAAATATCGTAAGGCATTTGAGATATCTGTGGTTCTCCTTTCCGGGGTAAATTCTATTAATTCTC
Source organism: uncultured Bacteroidales bacterium (assembly GCA_964633615.1). Lineage (GTDB taxonomy): Bacteria > Bacteroidota > Bacteroidia > Bacteroidales > UBA12077 > JAGXLC01. Next base: position 2,569 of record CAZWHH010000148.1, read on the forward strand.
TGATGATTCTCAGTATATGGGTTCTCCCTTTTTGAGGAGAAATAAATTTCTCCACTTGATCACTGAATAAAATAACTCCTATCTTGTCGTTATTCTGAATGGCCGAAAATGATAAAACAGCCGACACCTCTGTTATCAGATTCTTTTTCAACTGTCCGGTAGTACCGAATACTCTTGAATTACTAACATCAACCAGTAACATGACTGTAAGCTCTCTTTCTTCCTCAAAAATCTTAATATATGGATGGTTAAACCGGGCTGTCACATTCCAGTCAATACTCCGGATATCATCTCCATATTGATATTCACGGACTTCACTAAAGGACATTCCCCGGCCCTTAAAGGCACTATGGTATTCCCCTGCAAATATATTCCTTGAAAGGCCTCTTGTTTTAATCTCTATTTTACGAACCTTTTTTAGTAATTCTTTCGTTTCCAAAATATCTACTTTTCTATTTTACTCGTTTTTAAAGTGAAAAACCATTTTTTCTTTTCCAGTTCCAGCAAATACTGATTCCCTGACTTTTCATCAGAATCTATCCATTTAAGATTTTTCTGGTATTCATACGATTTATTCAAAGAATCTTCATAGCTCTTTAACAAAGAATAATCACACATTAGCTTTGTGAATTTGCATTTTCCATCCTCTGTCAGAATAAACAGTTTGGTTTTTGTTTCATCAAAATTCTCATATTTTAAAAAATGATATTTCCCCGTATTTACCTCTTTTACAAAATAAAAATCATGCTGCCTCTCCTTCATCTCTTTTATGACCTCCTCTTTGCTTGCTCCTATAAGGTGCTGACCAACAGAGGGGTTCGTTAAGACAACCAACAAAATGCCACATAATATCAAAATTCTATTCATATTGTTTGGATTAAATTACAGACACTTATGGTACTTCCACAGTATTCAGAATTTCAGTAATGATATCTTCGCTGGTCACATTCTCTGCTTCTGCTTCATAAGTTAATCCTATTCTGTGTCGAAGCACATCATGACAAATAGCTCTGACATCTTCCGGGATCACGTAACCTCTTCTCTTTATAAAAGCAAAAGCTTTAGCTGCAAGGGCCAGGTTGATACTTGCGCGTGGAGAACCTCCGTAACTGATCATAGACTGAAAATTTTCGAGTTGATATTTTTCCGGATTTCTAGTGGCGAAAACAATATCCAGTATGTATCGCTCAATTTTTTCATCTATATATACATCTTTAACTACATCGCGCGCTTTCACTATATCCTGAGGACTCACAACCTGGTTGGCTTTGGGAAATTGTTTGGCCAGGTTTTGTCTTACGATCATCTTTTCTTCATCAAACTGGGGATAAGTGATCACTACTTTCAACATAAACCGGTCTACCTGCGCTTCAGGCAAAGGGTAAGTTCCTTCCTGCTCAATAGGATTCTGAGTAGCCAGGACAAGAAAAGGTTCCTCTAACGGGAATGTTTCATCACCTATTGTGACTTGTCTTTCCTGCATCGACTCCAATAAAGCACTTTGAACCTTAGCAGGGGATCTGTTGATCTCATCGGCTAAAACGAAATTTGTGAATATCGGTCCTTTTTTTATCTGAAATTGTTCTTTTTTCTGACTATAGATCATAGTACCGAGAAGATCAGCAGGTAAAAGATCAGGAGTAAACTGTATGCGGTTAAATCTGGCATTGATTGAACCGGATAGAGTACTTATAGCCAATGTCTTAGCAAGACCTGGCACTCCTTCAAGTAAAATATGTCCATCAGACAATAACCCGACTAACAGACTCTCTACTAAATGTTTTTGACCAACAATTACTTTTTTCATTTCCATGTTGATCAAATCTACAAAAGAACTCTCTTCCTTAATTCTTTCATTTAACTCTTTAACATTGACGTTTGCTGTTTGGTCCATAATTGTATTTTATTGCTTTTTAAAATCATCCAAATTAATAACTTTTCTCGCTGAAAAAGCATATTCAGAGTTCAATTTTACTGTTTATTTCTGTTAAAAAATGTTAAACTTCATTAAGGTTTATTAAGCATTACATTACATTACATCACATTACATTTCCTTTATCATTTATGAAGTGCTTTATAAAATTCTTATTTTTGCGTGAAACAGAATAAATTCAATGCGTTATTTCATTCATTTGGCATATAAAGGAACCCACTATCATGGATGGCAAATTCAACCCAATGCCACTACGGTTCAGGAGACGCTCAATCATGCTTTATCCACAATATTAAGAGAAGAAATCAATGTGATAGGTGCCGGTCGTACCGATACCGGTGTTCACGCCTCCTCTTTCTACGCGCATATAGATATTGAAGAGCAAATAAAGGACATTCATAAGCTGGTTTTTAAATTAAATACTTTTTTACCTCCCGATATAGCTGTTTATAAAATTAATCCGGTCCGGCCAAATGCTCATGCAAGGTTTGATGCACTCTCCCGTACTTATCAATATCATATTACTCTGGAGAAAAATCCGTTTCTCAGGGAGTATGCTTATTATTTGTATCAAAACGTGGATATTGTAAAAATGAATAAAGCATGCTCCCTCCTCTTTAATTATAAAGATTTTACAAGCTTCAGCAAGTCCAATACCCAAACAAAAACCAACTTATGTGATATTTATTCTGCTCATTGGGAAACAGAGAAACCTCAGCAATTGGTTTTTACCATTAAAGCCAATCGATTTCTGAGAAATATGGTAAGAGCTATTGTAGGTACATTGCTTGAAATAGGACAAGATAAACTAACGGTTGAAGAATTTAAAGATATCATTGAAAGCAGGGATCGTTCGAAAGCCGGTTACTCTATGCCTGCAAATGGATTATTCCTCGTAAATATTGATTATCCTCAAGATATTTATGCCATTCAATAAAAGTATAGCAGAAAAATTCCTGTATCTTTAAAAAAATATTTATATTAGCAATGTTTAACTAATCAAAACATCCCCAAAGTATGAAAATTCGCTTCTCAATAGCCGCCAAACTCATTTTAGGTATTGGAATTATTATTATTGCCATCTTATCCTATAGTTACATTATAAATAATTCCCTGGAGAAGAACCGTAAATTCAATAAAAAAACATCCGGATTATATGTCCCTTCTGCACGTGAATTAAATGATCTGCATTACCTTGTAAAGCAATCCAAAGCTTTGATAAGAAACTGGGTTTTTATTGATAAAAAAGCAAATACAGAAGAGAAGACTGAACTTATAAAACTTCATAATCAAAATTTTCCTGAAATACACAAGAAAATTTCAGACCTTTCCCAAGAATGGGATGAAAAGGAACAACAAAAATATCAGCAGATATATCAAGCCATTCATGATACGCTATTCGACATGCAAAAGAATATCATGAATCAGCTTGACAAACCTGAAGCCTATGAAAATTCCGCAATCCTTTCAAAAGTAAGACCTAAGGTGGAATATGGAGGAGAAGTGATAACTCTGAGCAACGAGATCGGGGAAAATATAGAGTCTTTGAGAGCCAGTATGCAGAAAAAAGTAAAAACTTCAAGGCAAAAGATAAGCACTATACTCGCCAATTTCGACAATTACATTTTAGTTGCAAGCATTATTCTGGTTGTTATTTCAATTATTATTGCCATCTTTCTGGCACGTGTGACCATTCGCCCAATACGGAAGGTGCAGCATATATTATTCAGCATGTGTCAGGGCATCTTACCCAAAGATAAGTTAAAAGTACATAATGATGAGATCGGTGATATGTCGGCAGCTCTAAACGAACTGGTAGACAGTTTTAAACAATTTACCCTCTTCGCGAAGGAGATCGGCGAAGGAAACTATGATGCCAATTTTGAACCGCTCAGTGATCAGGACGACCTTGGTAATGCCCTGCTGGAAATGAGAGACAATCTCAAAAAAGCATCTGAGGAAGAAGCCAAGAGACAGGAAGAAGACAAGCAACGAAACTGGGCTTCACAAGGTATTGCCAAATTTTCTGAAATTCTCAGAGAAAATAATG